>CAYJMZ010000023.1:2246-17839 GCA_964370995.1 uncultured Fimbriimonadaceae bacterium
AACACTTCATGTATACTGACATCTACTGATTTCAGAGGACGGAGGTCACGCATGGCAAGTACAGACAACGGTGCGAAAAGCGCGCAGACAGACAAGGACAAGGCTCTTGAGGCGGCCCTGGGGCAGATCGAGCGGTCATTTGGCAAGGGTTCGATCATGCGTCTGGGTTCCAGCCAGCGCGAGGCGATCGATGCGATCTCCACAGGCTCGCTGAGCCTCGACATGGCGCTCGGCGTCGGAGGGATTCCGCGCGGGCGCATCACGGAGATCTACGGGCCGGAGTCCGGTGGAAAGACCACGTTGGCCCTGCATGTGGTCGCCGAGGCGCAGAAAGCGGGCGGTCTGGCGCTGTTCGTGGACGCCGAGCACGCGCTCGACACGGAGTACGCGCGCGCCCTCGGGGTGGACATCGACCGCCTGTACATCTCGCAGCCCACCACCGGCGAGGAGGCCCTCGAGATCATGGACGCGATCATCCGTTCGGGCGCCGTGGACATCGTGGTGCTGGACTCCGTGGCGGCGCTGGTTCCGAAGGCGGAGATCGAGGGCGAGATGGGCGACTCGTTCGTGGGCATCCAGGCGCGCATGATGTCGCAGGCGCTGCGCAAGCTCGGGGGAAACATCAGCAAGTCGCGCACGGCGGCGGTGTTCATCAACCAGTTGCGCGAGAAGATCGGCGTGATGTACGGCAACCCCGAGGTCACCCCGGGGGGCCGCGCGCTGAAGTTCTGGGCGTCCGTGAGGCTCGAGGTGCGCCGCGGCGAGGCGATCAAGAGCGGCACCGAGCAGATCGGGTCGCGCACGAAGGTCAAGGTCGTGAAGAACAAGGTCGCGCCGCCCTTCCGCACCGTCGAGTTCGACATGATCTTCGGCAAGGGCATCAGCAAGTCGGGCGATCTTCTAGACGTGGCGGTGACCCGCGACATCGTCACCCGGGCGGGCACGTACTACAACTACGGCGACGCGCGCCTCGGCCAGGGTCGTGACAACGCGCGCCAGTTCCTCGACGAGAACCCGGTGGTGTTCGCGGAGATCGACGGCAAGGTCCGCGAGCTGTTCCGGGCGGAGCGCGCGCCCGTGCAGGCGGTTGCGGAGGTTCCCGACGTCGTCGTCTAGCGGTTTTCCGGAGGCTTTGGAGCACGCGCTTCGCCACCTTCGGCACCGGGATCGGTTCGTGTCCGAGATCGAGCGTCTGTTGGACGGTGCGGGCTTCGGCGAGCATCGGCCCGGGGTGGTCGACCGTCTGCGGGCCCAGGGCATCCTCGACGACGGCCGCGTGGCCCGTGCGTTCGCCGAGCACGCGCTGGCAAAGAGGGGGTGGGCCCGCGAGCGGGTGCGTTCGTTGCTGGCCGAGCGGGGCGCCGCATCGGAGACGATCGACGCGGCGTTGGGCGAAGGGCCGGGCGACGATGCGCGCGCGCTCGAACTCGCCCGTCGGGGGCTTGCCGCGGGCGACCCCCCTGCTCGCGTAGCCCGCCGGCTGGTATCGCGCGGATTCGATCCGGATGCGGTGGCCGAGGCGATGGCGGCGGCCGGAGACGGGTTGTGAGCGCCGAAGTTCTGCTCGTGCCCGCGCTGATCGGGGCGGTCGTCGGGTTGGCCGGGTGCCTCGCGTACGTGCTCGGCACCCGCCGGAGTCCGAGGGTTGCCCCGGACCCGCCCCCCGCCGCGCCCGCGGAAGACCTCCAACCTGCCGCGCGCCAACTCGCCGATCGGGCCCTGCGCGCGATCGAGGAGGACGCCGAGGCACGGGCCCGCGAGGTGCTGGTCGCCGCGATGGAGCGGTGCGCGGTGGCCGTGGTCGCCGCCAGCGCCACGGTGACCATCGCCCTGGCCTCGGAGGACCTCAAGGGGCGCATCATCGGGCGCGAGGGGCGCAACCTGGCGGCGCTTGAGCGTGCGGCGGGTGTGGACGTGTTGATCGCCGACGACGCGTGCGCGGTCACGCTCTCCGCTCTGGATCCGGTGCGGCGTGAGGTCGCGCGCCGCGCCCTGGTCGCCCTTCTGGCCGAGGGTCGCATGCAGCCCGCTCGCATCGAGGCGGTTGTGGCGGCCGAGCGGGCGGGGCTCGAGGCGTCGCTGCCGGTCCTCGGCGCCGACGCGGCGCGGCGGGCGGGTGTGACCGCCGAGCCCCGCGAGGTGATGCTGGCCATGGGAGCGCTGTCGCTTCGGCACAGCGCTTCGCAGAACGTGCTCGAACACAGCGTGCAGTGCGCCGAGATCGCGGCGGCCATCGCCGGGGATCTGGGCTGCGATCCCCCTGCCGCCGCCCGCGCCGCGTTCCTCCACGACGTCGGCAAGGGGCTCGACGCGGCCTGGGGTGCAGCGCATGCCGAAGCCGGCGCCGCGTTCCTGCGCGCCCAGGGCGAACCCGAAGCCGTGTGCGAGGCCGTGCGCGCGCACCACGACGAGCGCGCCCCCGACGTCCTCTCGGCGATCGTGCGCGTGGCAGACGCGATCAGCGGCGCCCGGCCCGGGGCGAGGCGTCCAGACGCGGAGGCGTTCCAAAGGCGCGTGGGGGCGATCGAGGACCTCGCAAGCTCAGAGCCCGGCGTCGCCGACGCGTACGCCGTGCACGCGGGACGCGAGCTGCGCGTGGTTGTCAGGGCCGATGTGCTCGACGACGCGGGCGCCCGGGAGTTGTCGGTTCGCATCGCACGGCGCGTGTCCGAGCACCCGGAGACCCGCGGGCGCGTGCTGGTGACCGTCATTCGCGAGACGCGGCACGAGGCGTGGAGCCCTCCTCGGGTACCTTGAGCGCCCTGATGGATTGCTACCGTATCCTGTTCCTGGGCGACATCGTCGGCAAACCCGGCCGGGAGGCGGTGCGCCTCGGCCTTCCCACCCTTCGCGAAGCGCACACACCTCTGTTCGTGGTCGTGAACGGGGAGAACGCCGCCGCGGGTGCCGGAATCACCCCCACGATCGCCGACGACCTGTTTGCGCTCGGCGTGGACGCGATCACCCTGGGCAACCATGCGTTCCGCAAGCGGGAGATCTACCCGTACCTCGACTCGGACAAGCCGATCGTGCGGCCCCACAACCTCCCGGCCGGGGTTCCGGGGCGCGGGTGGACCACCGTCGAGAAAGACGGCGTGCGCCTTGCGGTGGCCAACCTGTGCGGGCGCGTGTTCCTTGAGGGGTACGACGATCCGTTCGCCGACGCCGATCGCATCGTGGGAGCCACGCTCGGTGCGCACCTGTTGGTCGACTTCCACGCCGAGGCGACGAGCGAGAAGATCGCCATGGCGATCCACCTCGATGGACGCGCCACCGCGGTCGTTGGCACCCACACCCACGTCGCCACCGCGGACGAGCGCGTGCTCCCAGGGGGCACCGGTGCGATCACAGACGTCGGCATGACCGGGCCGGTGGACAGTGTGCTGGGCACCGATCCACAGATCATTCTGCGAAGATTCCGCACATCGATGCCCGAGCGATTTGAGGTTGCGGACCAACCTGGAGTAATCTCTGGGGTGGTCTTACACGTCGAAAGGGGTACAGGGCGCAGCCAAGCCATCGAACGAGTTCAGTGGTATCACCCCGAGGTGGCGCGCAGGAGGAACGTATGAAACGGCTTATGACGGCAACATTGGTGGTGATGGCGGGCGCGGTGGCGTTCGGTCAGGGAGTGCTTTACTCTCCCGGACGGACGATCGGCGACCAGGGCATCGTCCTGCGCTCGTGGGGCAGCGGCGCGATCAACCAGACCGACGAGGCGGCCTACCAGGGCGTCTACTCGCTTCGCGTGTCCACACGCAACTATTTCCAGGGCGGAATCATCAATTTCGCAAGCTCTCCGGACCTCACCCCGATGTTCGGTGAGAAGAACAACCTGCTCCGGCTCACGTACCGCCTGGCCGACCTGAGCATGACGCTTGGCGGCGGCACCGGTTACAGGGGCGGAGGCGGCAAGGTCGACGGCGGCGCCGACGCTGGCGGCCTGGGCAGCAGCGGGGCCCAGCCCGGGGGTCAGGGCGCCGCGGCCGGCCAAGCGCTCACACAGTCCCTGAAGACCCTGCGGTTTGTGATCACCACAACCGACGGCAAGCGCAGCGAGGCGTACGTTCCCATCTCCACAAGCGGCTCGGGCGACCGCGGTTGGCACACCGCAGCGATTCCCCTTCAGGCGATCAGCGGCTTCGACAAGACCAACAAGATCGTCAGCTCGATCGCGCTCTCCGGAGATTCGACCGCCGTGTTCTACGTCGGCGACCTGCGCGTCATCAACGATTCCACTCCGATCACGGGCGATGCCAACGTGAAAACGCTGAACCTTGCGCTCGGCGACGAGCTCGATTTGTACGCCGTGGGCTTCGGCGGCTCCAGCGTGCTGAAGTACCTGTGGGACTTCGACGCCAAGGACGGGGTGCAGATCGACGCCGAAGGGCAGACCGTCAAGCGGAAGTTTCGGAAGCCCGGCAAGTACACGATCACCGTGACCATCGCCGACGCCTTTGGGCTCAAAGCGTCGTACCAAACCACCATCGCCGTCACCGTCAACCCATAAACACGGCGCGCCGGCCCGGGTGCAAGCGCGCCCCCGACATCAAGCTCGGGGGCGCGTTTTCCTTTGTGCCCTGCGCCCAAGAACCACGTGACCTCATTGCATCCAGTGCCCTATTTAGATCCTGGCCATAAAATCCCCCTCGTCGGGCGTTGACAAGCCCTGAACGCTTGCCTTAGACTACAAGGGACGGGCAGATTCTCCCTTGACCCCCGTCTCGCTCTTGAGGAGATTCGAAAGTTGGCTAGCGTCGGCACATTCTCGTACGGCAATCGGTTCGTTTTCATGCTGGACGAGGAGGTCGTGCACCTTGCGCGCTCGGGCAACGACACCGCCTGCGAATTCCTCATCTCCCGCTACCGCCCCCTGGTCGAGAACAAGGCCAAGGCGTATTTCGTGATGGGGGCGGACCGCGACGACGTGATCCAAGAGGGGATGATCGGCCTGTGCAAGGCGATTCGGGACTTCCGCAGCGATCGCCTGAGCAAGTTTCGCCCCTTCGCCGAGCTCTGCGTGACGCGGCAGATCATCACCGCGGTGAAGACCGCCACGCGCCAGAAGCACGTGCCCCTGAACGGGTACGTGTCGCTCAACCGGGCCATCGGCACCGACGGTGCGGACGGCTCGCTGCTCGACGTTATCCCGGATGTCGCGGGACCCGATCCCGAGAGCGCCGCGCTTACGATCCAACTCCCGCGCAACCTCCACGAACTCGTCCAGCACGCCCTCAGCGACCTCGAACACTGCGTGCTCCGATGCTATTTGGATGGAATGTCCTACAGGGAGATGAGCGTCGAGCTAAAATGTCACACGAAATCTATTGACAACGCACTCCAGCGTGTCAAGAGAAAGATCGGCTTGATCCTTCGTGACTGAGCGGGTATCTTGGATGACGATGCGTTGTGCACGGGTTGGTTCTGGGAACCTTTTCAGCGGGATCGGCGTCTTAGAAAGTAATCTTCTGCAAGTTCTGTACGCTCCGAACCAAATGTTATGAGAATAGTCATTGTCTGCCGAGAAGGCCTTCTTCGCGAAGGCATTGTGTGCCTCCTGACCTACGTCGGGGGGTTTCAGGTCGTGAGTAGCGAAGGCCGCTTGAAGGCCGCCGTTGCCCGCGCGAAAGAACAAGAGATCGACGTGATCGTCGTCGACGAGAAGGCTGTGGACGCCGCGGACTGGGAGCACGTCACCGACCTTCGCGAGCACCAGGATATCCGGATCGTGTGCTTGGCTGGTGACATCACCAACCGCCGTGGCCCGTTGCCGATCGACACCGAGGTCGAACGCAACGCGAACGGCATCGAGCTGATCCGTGCGATCCGCGAGGCGAAGTTCGGCGAAGAGCTTGCCAGCATGGGCAAAGGCGTTCGTGTCCGCGAGCGCATGACCCCCTACGGCATGGCGCAAGACCTGAGTCCGCGCGAGCTCGAAGTCGCCCAGCTTGTGGCCAAGGGCTTGCCCAACCGCCGCATCGCGACGATTACGGGTCTGCAGGAGCAGAGCGTCAAAAACCTGGTGAGCACGATCATGCGCAAACTGCGGTGCGAGAATCGCGTGCAGGTTGCATTGTGTCTTTCCACGGGTCAGCCTAGTGGCTCTCGGACTGATTGAAAACCCGGATTCTGACCGCGGCGCTTGTGCTTCCCCCGGTCCTTCTCGCCGTGTTTGCGGCGTCGCCTTGGCCGCTGTTGCTTCTCGCAACGGCGGCTCTGGTTTTGGGGTGCCTCGAGTGGGCGAGACTCGCCGGTCTGCCCCGCGTGCGGTTGGCATTCGCCGGTCCTCTCGTGTTTGTCGGCGTTGCGCTACAGGGCGCTCCCGACGGCGCGGGGCTCGTGCTCGTGGCGCTGACGGTGCTGGGTGCAGCTTCGGCCCGGTACGCGGCTTCGAGTCGGACCGAGCAGGGTCGCCGCCTGATGTTCGAGCTGGGTTCCCTATGGATCGCCGCCCCGCTCGCGCTGTTGGTCGCGCTGAAAGCATCCGCAGTGCCCCCCGGCGTTTGGGACCCCAGCCCCTTGCTGCTGCTCGCACTCGTGCCCATCTGGGTCGGTGATACCGCCGCGATGTTTGTGGGCCGTGCGTTCGGACGGACCCCTTTCGCCCCGAAGATCTCGCCCAAGAAGACCGTCGAGGGCGCCCTCGCCAACGCGGTCGGGTGCCTCGCGGCGGCGCTGGGCGTGGGTGCCGCCATCGGCGTTCCCGTGTGGATCGCGGCGGCGTGCGGGCTCGCATGCGGGGTGCTCGGGCAGGCGGGCGATCTGTTCCAAAGTGTGCTCAAGCGCGCGGTGGACGCCAAGGACAGCGGCTCGCTGCTTCCTGGGCACGGGGGGATTCTCGACCGGCTAGACTCCCTGCTGTTTGCCGCCCCGGCCGTGGCCCTCATCCTCGGCGTGCGGTAGCCTGCCGGATCGGAATCCGGAAGTCGGGGCCCCGGCGGCGACATGCGGAATCTTCCATGCCGCCGGATCGGAATCCGCGAGACGCGGAAGCCACCTTGGGGATCAACCGTCGAGGGCTGTCGCAAGCCGAACGAGGTCCGACCAGCGCGAGCGCAGATCGGCGGACAGGGGCACGTTGGCGCGGGCCACGTCCACCTCCTCAAAATCCACAGGCACCACAAGCAGGTGCTCGTCGCCGATGGGACCGCTGCCCACGACCCGCCCCTGGGGGTCCACCACGGAACTGCCGCCCACAAAGCCCTTGCCGCCCTCGAAGCCCACGAGTTGGCAGTTCGCGCAGAACACCCCGTGCTCCTCGCCCATCGCCCGCAGCATCCGCCCGTAGCGGTCGAGATTGCCGATCGTTTCGCCGGAGAACCCGCGCGCCGGCGATGCGCTGGGCACGAGCATCATCTGCGCCCCGGCCGCGCACGCGAGCGTTGCCAGGATCGAGTGCCACACGTCCTCGCAGATCAGGAACCCAAAGCGGCCGAGGCGCGTGTCGAACACCCCGAGTTCGCGACCCGAAGCCACAAAACGCTCCTCATCGAACATGCCGTAGGTCGGGAGGAAGAACTTGCGGTACACGTGCACCAGCCTCGCCTCCGCACCGTCCCACTCCACGTACGCGGCACTATTGTATAGTACACTATCGTGGATCTCGTAGAAGCCGAGCGCGAGGTCGAGCGGCGCGTTCAGGCCCGCCAGCGCGCCACCGACGCGGCGCACCAGGTCGGTTCTCTCGAGGGCGCACTCGCGAACACCGCCCTCCAGGAAATAGCCGGACGTGCACGTCTCGGGGAACAGCACCAAGTCGGCGCCCTCTTGGGACGCCTGACGCGCAAAGGACCCGATGCGCGCGATGTTGGCGTCGAGATCGTGCTTCTTCGGGGCGAACTGCGCACACGCGACCGTGAAGGCCATAGGCCGGAGTTTACCGGTCTGCCGCCGCACCGGAGTCCAAGTCGCGCGTGACAAGGCCGTGGGCGTGCTCTCCCCGTCCAAACGCGTTGCCCAACTGCTGCGCAAGCGACCCCTGCGGGCCCTGCGCGTGCGCGGTCACGCACAGCCTACGGCAGGCCCGGGTGACGGCCACGTACAACACGCGGAGTTCCTCCTGGCGCTCGCGGTCCGCGCCGCGCTCGGCCAGCCAGCCGTGGGCGGCACCGGGGGCGCGATCGTACGCGCACGCGACGAGCCCAAGCCACGAATCGGCGATCACCGGCGGGGCGCGATGCGGACGCCCGTGGGTGTCGGGCACCACCACCACCGGGAACTCGAGCCCCTTGGCCTTGTGCACGGTCATCACCGTCACCGCATCGCTTGCCGAATCGAGCGACGGCGCATCCCCCTCGCGATGCCTCAAGGCCCCGATGTGCCGCACGCGATCCGCGAACTCGCCCGGCCCGAGCTCCGGCGCCTCGACCGCGAGGCGGAGCAACTTCCGCACGTTGGCCAGACGCTGGGTCGCATCGGGGCGCAGCGCCAGCCGCTCGAGATAGCCGCTGCGGGCGAACACTTCGGCAAGCACCTCCCATCCCGCAAGGCGGTCCGCGTACCGACACAGCGGCTCGAACCAAGCCCGAAAGGCCTCCAGCGGAGCCCGGTCCTCCTCCACGGGAGGTTCGAAGGCGGCCAGCCGCGACGCGACACCGCGTTCGACCCCGAGCAGGACCACCGAATCGAGGGACAGCCCCGCAATGGGCGAGCGCAACGCGGCCAGCAGGGCGAAGTCGTCCCGCGGATCCGCCAATGCGCGCAGCGTGTTCGCCAGGTCGCGCACCTCCAGGCGGGTGTAGAAGCGCTCCGAACCACCGACCATCTGCGCGGGCACGCCCAGCGCGTCGAGGCGCTCCACGAGGTCGTTTCCGTAGCCGGAAGTGCGCACCAGTACCGCGATGTCCCCCGGGGCCTCGCCCGATGCGACCACGTCCCGCACCGCCGCCGCGGTCGACGCGGTGTCCCGCGCCTTCTGCAGCCACAACTCCACGCCGTCGCACCCGGGCGCGCCGCTCGCGTCGTCGAGATCGAGCGGCCCCGCCTTGAGCATCGGCTCGTACCCGTCGCCCCAGAGAAGCGAGAACGCGCGATCCACGAACCGCAGCACGCCGTCCTGCGAGCGATAATTGCGCCGCAAGCGGTGCGCCGTATGCCGCGCGGCCCGCTCGCGGAACAGCCTGACGTCCGCTTGCCGAAACCCGTAGATCGATTGCTGCGGGTCCCCGACCAACATCGCATCGACGCCGAGCGCGTCCAGCAGCGCGTACTGCACCGGGTTGACGTCCTGCGCCTCGTCCACCAGCACCACCTGGAACTGGGAGCGCACCCGCGCGCGGGTCCGGGGCGAGGTCGAGAGCAGGTGCACCGCGCGCTCCTCGAGGGCGGAAAAGTCGAACCGATGGAGCAAGTCCATCGCCGCGACGAGCCGACGCCCCGCAACGCACGCGATCAACCCGACCCCCCACGCCACGGCTGCCGACGCCACGTCGTCCCCTGCAACCCGGAGCCAGCGCGGCACCTTCACTTTCGCCGAGGTGAACGCGGCGCGCAGGGCGTCCAGATCCAGCACGCCGGGGGCCCCCGCATAGGCCTCGCGCACGCCTGCCGGCACGCTTTGCAGCATCGCATCGGCGTACGACGCCAAGGTGGTCCCGGTGCCCTGGTGCGCGGCCTCCACCTCGTCGGCGGTCAGGCCGGTTCCTCGGATGTGCTGCAGAACCTGGCGAACGTCGTCCTTGAGCCGGGCGTGTGCCGTCGATGCCTCGCGGCGCGAACGCCGGCCAGCCAGCGACGCGATCAGGGCGGCGACCTCGGGACTGTCCGGCGGCGAGGTGAGCACCCCCTCGATCGCCTCCTCGACCAGCTGAAGGGTCGCATCATCGGCGAGGATCTCCACATCGGGATCGATTCCCGCGTCGAGCGCGTTCTCCCGGAGCAGCCTTTGGCAGAACGCATGGATCGTCTGGATCGGCCCCGTCTCGGCGACTTGCGCGTCGTCGAGACGCCCTTGCGCGACCAAGGCGTCCACGATGCGCCGCTTCATCTCCGCGGCGGCCTTCCGCGTGAACGTGATGGTGAGAATGGCATCGGGCGGCACACCCTCGGCCACGCAGCGCAAGTACCGCTCGACAAGAACGCGCGTCTTGCCGGCGCCCGCCGCCGCCAGCACGAGCAGCGGCCCGGGGCCCGCCTCGACCACGGCCCTCTGCTCGTCGGAAAGCTGCACGGGAGTGCTCACGACGGCCCCGCAAAGGGCGACGGATCGTCCCCGAATTCCGTCGACCGGCGACACAACTCGCCGTATCGGCACGTGACGCAGGACTCCCCGGGAAGCGCGTCCATCTCGCCGCTCCGCAACCGCGCAACGCCCTCGACCATCGCTGCCTTGACCTGGTCGAACACGTCCTTGGGGCGGCCCAGGTCCACGATCGTCAGCTTGTGGGCGACGTCGGCACGCACGGAGGGATCGTTCACGCGGGGCATGACGTACAGCACGCGGCCGTCGGACGGCGTGTCCACCTCGACCGCGACGGCGCCTTCTCCCTGCCACGCCACCAGCATCAGCATGCCGATTTCGAGCAGGTCGCGATCCCCAAGCCTGCCATCCCCCTCGGGCGGGTCGGCGCGCCGGCCCCTCGACACGTGCAGCGCCCGGTAAGGGCCGACGCGCGAAACCCCGTCCACCCCGCCGTCAAGATCGATCCCGCCGGCCAAGGGCATCGCGTCGCGCAGGCCCGCCTCGCCGAAGCGCGGCCGCGCCACCAGCGAGCCCTCCTCGCGCGGCCATACCGTGCGCGCCCTGAACTCGCGCGCCACCATCTCCTCCAACACGCGGGGGCCGCCGTGCGTCAGCATCGCCACGTCGAACGGGTGGGCGCGCGCGCGCATCTCCGCGATCTCCGCGGCCAAGGCCTCGCTCAAGGCGGCCCGCGCCTCGGTCTCGTCGCCCCGCTGCAAGAGGTTCGCCGCGGCGGGAATGCGGCGAAGGCTCGACCACCACGGATCGGGCGAGCCCGGGCGCGCCGCAAACCGCAGGCGGGCGAACGCGCGGAACGGGCAATCGAGGGCCTCGCGCAGGTCGCGCGGCGCAAACGGGCCCCGCATGGGTGCACGCAGCGCCGCACGGGCCGCCTCGGTTTGAAGGCGCTCCGGCAGGGGCCGGCGTCGGGGTGCGTCCAGGGCTTGGGCAAGCGCCTCGTCGGGGGCGGCGTGCCGTTCTCCGGGCGCCGGAACAAGCGCGTTGCGGGGACGCTGCACCATCCGCACGTGGCCCGCGAGCGCGCGCACGACCTCGTCGAGGTAGAACGCCCGGACGTTGTCCCGATCCTCGTCGGTCTCCGGGTAGCTGAACACCAGACACCTCGACGGCGCGGCGCACGCACGGTAGAACGCGTCGCGCTCCGCCCGCGCCTCCGCCCGCGAATCGGGAAGGGACCACGCCTCCGGTCGCAGCGCGGACAGGGCCGCCCGGTGCTCGTCGAACAGGATCGGATCCTCGCTTCTCCGGCGCGGGAAACTCCCCTCCAGCATCCCGAGAACCCGCAAACACTCCACATCGCCCAATTCGAGGGCGGAGGACACGACCCGCACGCCCGAGGCGCCCGCGGGCACGAACGCCTCCGCGTGCTCGAGCAACACCTGTGCGCGGCGGGCGAATACGCCGAGCCCAACCGGCTTGGGGGCGAACGCCTGCTCGGCGGATGCGTGCTGCGCGAGGGACCTCAAGAACGCGGTGTACGCCCACTGGTCGCGCTCGGCCGTCGGGGCGTCGCCACCCGTGGCGGTGACGGGCCAGTCCACGTCCTCGAACAACCCCCGCACCTTGCCGACCCACGTCGCGAGCGGCTCCTGCGCGCCGATGTTCTGCGCCCGCCATCGCAACAACACCGTCAGCCACCCCGCGCTCGGCCCCGCCGCCGCAGCCGCCTCCGCCAGCACGTCCCACTGTCGCACCCCCGAACACGACGCCTCGCCG
The DNA here is from genome assembly GCA_964370995.1 of uncultured Fimbriimonadaceae bacterium. GTDB lineage: Bacteria > Armatimonadota > Fimbriimonadia > Fimbriimonadales > Fimbriimonadaceae > JAMLGR01. Next base: position 14,164 of record CAYJMZ010000023.1, read on the forward strand.
ATGGCCTCGGAAAGCCGCGTGCGGGGCTCGTCGTCCAGCGCCAGATAACTGGAGCCGAGCAGCCCCTGCCATGCGCGCACGTCGGACGCCGCACAGCACGCGAGGGCTTGCACCGCGAGGCGCACGAGCGCGTTGCTCGCGAGCGGCACGCGGCGGTGCATGCGCAGGGGCACCCCCAGGCGAAGGCCCGCCGCGTGAAGCAAGGGCCCGTACGCCTCGAGGTCGCGCACAAGCAGCGCCATCGTGTCCCACGGCACGCCGGCGGCGGCGCTGGCAAGGCATCCGCGCATCGCCCACTCCGCCTCCGAAAGCACGTCCGCGCAAGCCTCGATGGCGACTTCACACCCGCACTCCTCCGTGGTCCCCGGACCGAACACGACCCGTGTCAGGGGGTGCCCCTCGTCGATTCGCTCCGCCTTGAGGTTCAGCCGTGCGCTCCACGCGTTGGCGCGCTCGAACAGCGTGCCGCACGAGGCGTCGTGCTCGACGCACAGCACGAGATCGGCGCCTCGGGCCACGACCGCGTCCACCCACTCGGCAAGCACCGGCGTCGCGTCGGCCCCGAGAAGAAGGAACACGCGTTCCCAGCGCGCGCCGGGTGGCATTTCAACGTGGGTGGCCCGGCGTGCCTCGTCGGTGCCGAACCCGCGGCCCAGGCGCTCCAACGCCTCCGCGACGGATCGATCGATCGAGGCCAGGGCTTTCAGCCGAGCCGCCAGTGCGGGATCGACGGCGTCCGCGGCCAGGTCGAGGGCGGCCCAATCCCATCCCCCGTGCCGCAACTCCTCGAGTGTGTCGGCCACGCGCCGGTGCAGCCCGGGATGCAACCGGGAGCGGTAGAGCGGGGACTCCGGGTCCAGATCCGCACACGCAAGGCCCACGGCGGCCTGCACAAGCCCGCGCTGGGCGATCGGCAGGGGGTGCTCGCCGCAAAGCGCAAGCCCGCGACGCACCACCAGCGACCACGGCAGGACCTCCAAGCCCTCGTGGACCGATGCGAGTTGACCAAGCGCGCGCAACCGCACGTCGTTCGCCGCGGTCACCTCCCCGGGACCCGAGGACGCGAACGAGGCGAGGGCGCGCGACAACCCGGCGACGCCCGGAACGACGCTCACGAGACGAATCCGGCCTTGGGCCATTGGAGGTCAGAGTGTATCATGCCGACCGTGGGCCTGAAGGTGTGGACAGCGCGACGGAAGTGGATGGGCAACCTCGTGCCGATCGCTCTGGCCCTGCCCCCGGCGGTGTTCGGGGTCTGGACGATCGTGTCTGCCGGCCAGGTTTCCACCAGCGCAGTGCTCTGGATATCCGCCATGCCCGTGCTGGGGTGGCTCGCGGTGAACCGGTTCGGTCTCTTCGAGAACTCCGCAATGCGCGAGCAGATGCGCCGGAGACTGATGGCCGCGAAGGAGGATCTCGGTCAAGCGAGGTGGTTCGTCGGGTTCAGCCGCCCGGGCCACTCGGGACTCTTGGACGCCCACGAGGACGTGGGTTTTCTCATCGAGCGCGAGGACGCCCTGGAGTTCATCGGGGACACGCACCGGGTTCGACTGCCCCGCGCGTCCATCACACGCGTGCGTTTTCGACCCAATCCCCACGCGCTGCTCCTGTTGGGACGCTGGGTTTCGGTCGAGGGGCTTCTCGAAGGGCAACCCGTCCGGCTGCTGGTCGAGCCGCGCGAACGGGACACGATGCTGGGCAACCGCGTCGTTGGGAAGGCGCTTCGCAAGCGTATCGAGGCCTGGATAACGATGAAGGGCTCCGGGGCCTGAGTTCCCCGGAGCCCAACTTCTTGGATGTCTGCTGTCCTTTCGGTGTTTGGTCGTGTTTCAGAGTCCTATCGCAGAAGCGACAGAACGGACTGAGGGTCCGAGTTGGCCTGGCCGAGCACCGAGATACCGGCCTGCTGGAGGATCTGGTACTTGGTGAACGCCGTCATCTCTTCGGCGATGTCCGCATCTCGGATGATGGACTCGGAGGACGCAAAGTTCTCCTTGGCCAGACCCAGCGAGCGGATGTTCGTCTCAAGCGTGTTGCGCTGGAACGAGCCAATCGCTCCGCGAGAGACCGTCACATCGCTGATGGCCTTGTCGATGACGAGGAGCGCGTCGGATGCGCCCTGCGCCGAGGTGAGGTCGAGGTTGCTGAGGTTCAGGCCCGACACGGCGTTCTGACCCAGCTCCGTCGCAGCAAAGTTCCCGAGGGAAAGGTTGCTGGTCTGGCCGCTGTTGCCGCCGATCTGGAACTGCGCCGAACCCACGTTCAACTGTCCGATCGTCGTGGCTGTACCGATGACGAGCAAGTTGCCCGCCTCCGTCAGCGTGAGGCTGTTGCCGGTCGAGTCGCGAAGGTTCAGACCCTTGCCCGCCGTGAAGGCGACAGTGGCCAAACCACCCGCTGTCGTGCCGTTGGCGTCAATGGTCACGTTGGCCGTGGCGTCGACGCCGACCGAGCTCTGTGTTCCCGCCGCACTGAGCAGAATGGCGTTGGCGTCTGCGAGGTCCACCCGATTGGTCGAGCCGTACCCATTGTTGGTGAGCACGACGCCGGCGCCGGCGACCCAGTTGGCCGAGACACCGGTTGTTCCCGACGCGTTGTTGACGCGCGCCACGACGTCCGCGATCGTGTCCGCGGCACCCGTGGTGAACGTCTGACCGTTGACTGTGAACGAGCCCGCACCGACCGTCGTGGTCGCGAAGGCGAACGTCTTGGTGCCCGTGGTCGTGGCTTTGGTCGCCGCGACAGACAGTGCCACCGTCACGATCGAGTTCGTAGTGATCGCCGCGCTGTTGAAGTTGCCGGTAAACGACAGGTTCGCGACGTTGGCGCCACTCGTGACCGAACCGATCACGCCTGCGCTACCGTCCAGCAGTTTCTTCGTGCCGAACTGCGTCGTGGTCGCGATCCGAGTGATCGAGTCCACAATCGAGTTGAGCTGGCTTTGGTTCGCCTGCACCTGGGCATCCGAAAGCGTACCGGTGTTACCGGCGCTTACAGACAGGGCACGGGCATCGCGAAGAAGCCGGTTGACCTCATCCAAGGCACCCTCCGCCGTCTTGGCGTAGTTGATGGCGTCCTGGCTGTTCCGAACCGCTTGATCAATGCCTGTGATTTGGGCGCGGAAACTCTCCGAGGCGATGAGCCCTGCGGGATCGTCCGCGGCGTTGTTGATGCGCAGACCCGTCGAAAGCCGGTTGATCGACTTCGAGAGGTCCGACGCGTTTACGCCGAGGTTCCTCAGGGCATTCATCGCGTTTACGTTTGTGTTGACGCGAAATGACATTCCATCCTCCGTGACAAAGCCCAATGCTGCTGACCGCCCCGGCACCCTAGCCGGTTTGGACACGAGTCGTCCTGACTCTGCCAAGGGTCATGTTGGGGTCTTTAGGGGCCCTCATCCCGCTAGGAATACCGGGGTGTCCACAAACCCGGTAGTTGTGCAGGGCAGGGTAAAGGTACTCCTCGATGCGGGGGCAGGGGCGGCGCTGGATGCTGAAGTGGAGCCCCCATAGCAGGGTGCTGAAGAAGGCCGACGCAACCGTGCCACCCTCGTGTCGGGGGTGCTTTCGCCGAGAGTTCGCACCACACGCACCCCCAAGATGAGGGTGGCACGGGATCGGTAACGTCCGTGGCGCGAGAACATAGGGTGCAAGCCCCTTCTTCAGCACCCTGATAG
>CAYJMZ010000024.1:0-16796 GCA_964370995.1 uncultured Fimbriimonadaceae bacterium
GGCGCGCGCCGAGCACGATGCGCACGGCGGGGGCGGCGCCGGCGGCCGGCCGCGGGCCCGGGCCGGGGGGCCGGGGGATGCCGTCCATCTTGACCTCCCCCTGTTCTTTGCCGCGCCCGTCGGGACTCTGCACGTCGAAGTGGTACACCGCAGATCCGAATCGGAACCGCACCTTGAATCCCTTCCAATCGGGCGGAACAACCGGCTCGATGGTGAGATTCGCGCCTCGCAGCTTGAACCCGAGCACCTCTTCCAGCCACACCCGGTACATCCAGGCAGCGGAGCCTGTGTACCAGGTCCAGCCCCCCATTCCCACCCGGTCCTCCAGCGCGTAGACGTCGGCGGCGACCACGTACGGCTCCACCCTGTAGCGTGCGACCCCCTCCGCCGTGTTCGTGTGGCTCAGGGGATTCAGCATCCGAAGAAGCCGCACGGCCTCTGCGCCCTCGCGGAGCCTCGCCCACGCCATCGCGACCCACAGCGCGCCGTGGGTGTACTGCCCGCCGTTTTCCCGCACCCCCGGCGGGTAGCCCTTGATGTACCCGGGCTCCTGGGGAGAGTGGTCGAAGGGCGGCTCGAACAGCAGCACCAGTCCGCTCTCCTCCCTCACCAGCCTCTCGTTTACAGAGGCCATGGCCTTCCGTGCGCGTTCGGGAGCGCCCGCTCCGCTGATCACCGCCCACGATTGCGGCAGCGAGTCGATCTGCGCCTCAGGGCAGTCCTTGGACCCCAAGGGAGCGCCGTCGTCGAAGAAGGCCCTGCGGTACCAGGCGCCGTCCCAGGCCGTGCTCTCTACGGTCTCCGCCAGGCCCTTGGCGCGCGCACGGCAACCCTCCGCCTCCTCCGCATTGCCGGAAGCCTCCGCCAACTCGGCAAGGTCGCCAAGAACGTGCACCGCGAACCAGGCCAGCCACACGCTCTCACCCTTGCCTCCCACACCGACCCGGTTCAGGCCGTCGTTCCAGTCGCCGCTGCCGATGAGCGGCAGGCCGCGCGGCCCTGCTGTGACGCCCTTCGAGACGGCGCGGCGACAATGCTCGAGCAGGTCGGCCTCTTCGGACGCCAGCCCTGGGACGAAGAACGCCTCCTGCTCCCCAGGCTCTAGGGGCCTCCCCTCAAGGAACGGCACCCTCTCCCGCAAGATGGCCGCGTCACCGGTCACCCGAACGTACTGGGCCGTCACATAGGGGAGCCAGAGCAGGTCGTCCGAGGCTCGCGTTCGAATGCCCGCGCCCGATTGCGGGTGCCACCAGTGCTGAACGTCCCCCTCGACGAACTGCCGGGCAGCCGAACGCAGAATGTGCTCGCGCGCAATGTGCGGCGCCGTGTAGTTGAGCGCCATGGAGTCCTGGAGCTGGTCTCGGAATCCGTAGGCGCCGCCCGATTGGTAGAACCCCGACCTGCCCCAAATCCGGCAGCTCAGGGTCTGATACTGCAGCCATCGGTTGAAGAGCAGGTCTACCTCGGGCTCCGGCGTTTCTACCTGAACCGATCCAAGGAGTCGATCCCAATACTCCCGAGTCGAGCGAAGTGCGCGCTCCGCCTGCCCCCGCTTTCCGAAACGGCGGATTAGGTCCCGGGCGTCTTCGGCACTCTGCCCCAAACCGAGTAGAAAGACCACCTCGGCGGTATCCCCGGGCTCGATGTCGACCTCGACCTGCAGGGCCGAGCACGGATCCAAGCCGGCTCCCGCCCGGTTGGACAGCGCGGCCTTGCGCAATCCCGCGGGGACGCGCGGGCTCCCGTTCCGGCCAAGCACCTCCGTGCGGTCGCCCGTAAAGGACACGGGTTTCTGGCTGCACGCGGCGAACGCGATGCAGGCCCCGTATTCGTCGCTGAACGCGTTTCGCGCAAACATCGACTGGGTTTCGAGGTCCCAGCTTGTCACGACGTGGGACTGCGTGTGCTCGCGGTCCGTCCCGAGCACCCACTCCGCGTAGGACGTCACGCGCAAGGTCCGCGGGCGCGACGAGCGGTTCGTCAGCCGCAGCCGCTGAATCCTGACCGGGGCTCCACCGTCGTCGTCGACCGGAACGAACACGGCCATCTCCTGCTCGATGGCGTGGCTGTTGTGCTCGAAGACCGTGTAGCCTTGCCCGTGCCGCGCTCGATAGGCGTCCCGCTCGCGGATCGGCGCCGGTGTGGGAGTCCAGAGGGCGTCCAGGTCCGGATCGTAGATGTAGATCGCGTCGCCCGCCGGGTTGGAGATCGGGTCGTTCGACCAGGGCGTCAAACGGAACGCCTGGCTGTTGCCGTACCACGTGAAGCCGGGGCCGTCGTCGGACACGAGCGTACCAAAGGACGGATTGGCCATGACGTTCGACCACGGCAGCGGCGTGTGGGGATCCCCTTCCACATGGATGGCGTACTCCCTGCCGTCCCGGGTGAAGCCGCCCGTTCCGTTGAAGTGGTCGAGCTCGGCGAATGGGAGCGGCACTGAGGGCTCCTCGTCGAAGGTCGGCCGATGCCTTGTGCCCGACGGCAGGGCGGGGCGTTGCGCCGGGGAGCCGATCTGTTGCGACAGCGAGCCCCTTGCCGCGACGATCACCATGCAGGCGGACGCGATCATAAGTGTGGCCTCCTCGGGGTTCATCTGTCCGACGCGGCGTAGGAAGACTCCGCCCGGGACGTCGACTCCCGTATGCTGGGCCCTTGCGCCGATGAGCCGTTCGATGTCGGTCTGCAACGGATGCTCGTATCCCTCGGCCTCCCCGTTGAGGATCACCAGGTCGCACGTGAGCCCGCGCACCCGCCAGTAATCGTGTGCGACCAGCAGCTCCTGAACCGCATCCAGGTGCTCGGCCTCCTCGATGGTGATCGCGACGATGGGAAGATCGCCGGAAATCCCATGCGCCCACAGCCGCGACTGTCCGAGCACGTTGGAGGCCATGCGCTCGGCGGAGGCCCGCATGTGCAGGTGGGGGTAGATCACGTGCCCCGCCAGTTGCTGGTAGAGCTGTGCCTCGATCGGTTTGATCCGAAGGTGCCTCAACTCAAGCTGGGCGTGGGTCCACGCCAGCCTAAACGCCCGATGGGCCGACCCTACGTCGCCATATTTGGCCGCGAGCTCGACCGCCTTCTCGCGGCTGTCGGACGCTAGTGTGACGAGTGCCACCTGAACCCTCTCTCCGGGCCGGAGCGTGATGCTCCGCCGGATGCTGAAGATGGGGTCGAGCACGTAGCCGGACGAGCCGGAGAGCTCGCGTTCAAGCGCCAGGGGGTTTCGCACGTCGCGGCCACGTCCGATGAACTTCGAGCGATCGGTCTCGAATTGCGCCGGATCGTAATCGCGCGATTCCGTGGCGAAAACCTGCGCAGCCCATACCGGAGGATCCTCGGGTGAGCGGGGCCGTCGCCACGCCAGCAGAGCGTTGAGGTCCCGCAAGACGTCCGTCTGAACGAACAGCTTGTTGAAGGCCGGATGGCTGCGGTCCGTCAAGTGCGGCGCGAGCGCCAGTTCGCAGTAGCTGGTGATCTCGATCCGCCGCGTCTTCAGCGTTCGGTTGATGAGCGTGGCCAGCCTGATCTCCGCGTCGTCCTCGGGGGAGACCGCGATCTCAATGCGCGTGTCGATGCCCTGATCGTGTCGCCTAAAAGTGGCCTTTTCAGTCGTGAAGTCCGCGCTGTAGCCCTTGGATGGCACGCACAGGGGTTGATGGGGCGCGGACCAGACGGTCCCTGAGTCGAGGTCCTTGAAATAGCAGAACGATCCCCATGGGTCGGCGGTCGTGTCGGCGCGCCAGCGTGTCAGGTCGAACCCCCGCCAGCGGCTGTACCCGCCACCCGCGCTCGTCACCACGAGCTGGTAGACGCCATTGGAGAGCAATTGGGTCCGGGGGGTCGCCGTATCGGGGGTCTCCAGCCTTCCGTGGGTGGGCACGGCCGCGACGGGGGCAAGCCTCCTGACCGGCGCGTCGCGCGCATAGCTCCTGACAACGGGCGGTGCGACGGGCACCCGTTCGTAGAGCAGCGGGAGCGTCGCCTGGACGCGTGGATCGGCGTGGAACCTATCCTGCATTGCTTGGCCCGTCAGGGCGTTGTCGATCGCAACAAGCACCATGCCCTGGTGGTGGGCCATCAGAGCTTGGACCACCACTCCCGGCTCCCCCAGGGGGCCGCGTTCGCGGGAGTAGTCGATGGCGTCGTAGAATCCATAGTCGCCTCGAAGGCGGGGTTTTCCCAATCCACCAAGCCTTCTCAAGTTCTTCACCGCGGCCCGTGGGCTCAGAGTCAGGGCCAGAGCGGTCGCATAGGGCGCGACGACGAGCTCGGCGATCGGGCTGTGCCTGAGGGCCAACTCCGGAACCCCGAATGCCTTGTACTGGTACACGTGCCTGGCATCCAGCGCGCTGAAGGCCGACTCTGAAATTCCCCAGGGGATTCCGCGTCTGCGTGCAAAGGCGATCTGCGAGGTCAGCGCGTTTCGGCACGCCTGATCCAGAAGGGAGTTCGGGTAGCTGCGGGTGAGAAGCAGCGGCAGCAGGTACTCGAACATCGTGCCGCTCCAGGAAAGGAGCAAGCTCCTGAGATGCGTGCGGCCGAAGGGTCTGCCGAGTATCCACCAGTGCTCGGTCGGCGCGTCACCCCTGGCGATTGCGAGGAAGCTGCCCAGCCTGGCCTCGCTTGCAAGAAGGTCGTAGTACGAGCGGTCCAGTCGTTGGTCGGCTGCGTTGTAGCCCACCGCGAACAGGCGCCTCTCCTTGTCGAAGAGGAAGCCCATCGCCATCTTGCGGTCCGTCTTCTCCACGCTTGCGAGGGCGGATTCCACGCGGGCCACCGCCTTCTGGGCCAGGGATCGGGCTTTCTCCACCTCGGATTGGAGCCGATCCAGCCAAGTGCGAAGCTCGTCGGAGGGGTCGCGCAGCGCCTCGCGACGCCCGACGTCGAGCAGCTCCGACAGACCCGGGATGCCCCCCGCCGCCATCGACCTCAACGAGGGGCAGTGGAGAAGGGCCTGTCTCCGGTGCCCGTGCGCGCTCGGGCCCAGGCCGAGAATCCCCCCTTCGGGAGCCGAGGCAAGCACTTCGACCCACAGGAGGTACTGGTCGGTCGTGTCCCTCCAAGCCGTCGCGTCGCAGCGCAGTCTGCCCGCCCAGTAGGACGCCCGGCTCGGAGATCGCGCGATTTCGGCGAACCCGGTTGCCAGCTCGTCCGCCAGTGGCGCAAGCTCCCGCAATCGCTGCGCCGCGTCTTCGAGGCGTTCGGGGTGGACGTCCAGCAGTTTGCCGATCTTCGCGGCGACCACGCCGGAACGCGCTGCCATCGGAGATTTCTCCGACGCCCTGCGGAACAGAGCGAAGGTGTCGGAGAGCCCTCGAAATGCGCGGGCGGAAATCAAAGGCTCGTCCAGAAGATCCTCGAGGCCCTTTCGGAGCGTCCACAGACAACCCATGAGGTTCGCGCTGTCCACCGTCGAGACGTAGCGCTCGCCGAGCGGGGCCAGGGTCGTCGTGTCGTACCAGTTGAACAGATGGCCGCGACAGTGCTCCATCTTGCCGAGAGTTCTCAACGTGGAAACCACGCGCTCGATGACTTGATTGGGCGTCGCATAGCCCAAATCGTGGGCCGCAAGGGTCGAAAGCAGGTAGAGCCCGATGTTCGTGGGCGATGTCCGCTCGGCAAGCTCGGCACGCGGGGCGTCCTGGTAGTTGTCCGGCGGCAACCAGTGGGTACTGGGACCGACGAAATCGTCGAAGTAGCGCCAAGTCTGACGCGCGAGACGGCGCAGCGCTGCGCGATCCGAGGGGGAAAGACCCCGCTCCGTTCTGGGTGCGAGCGGCCTGTCCATCACCAGGATCAGAAGGGGCGAAGCCGCCCAGAGAAGTCCGAAGGGCAGAATGATCGCAAACACGTCGGGATGAAACCAAGCCATCGCCAGCACCGTCGCCAAGGAGAACACCGGCACCCAGGCCATTTTGAGCAGCATCCGCCTCGCGGGGTCCGCCGCGTGCCCACGGCCTGCCGCTCGTGCCGTGGACCACTCCAAGAGCAGCTTTCCAGACCGTCTTCGGTACGTGGCGCGCACGATGGCGTCGAGGCTCACGGCTGCCTGGTGGGGCAGGACAGCCATGAACAGAAGGCTCCGCATGATGTTCTGTAGCGGCTCGCGCCAAACGATCGGGTCGAGCTTCCACGGTCGCGTCACCCGACCCAGCAGCTCGAACAGTGCAGGGGCAACAAGGAGAGCTCCAGCGACGGAGGCGCACAGGACTGCCGCATTCGAAATCAAGCAGCCCACCAAGAGCATGGCGACGACGCTCGGAGGAACGAGGCTTCTTCGCAGATTGTCGAAGATCTTCCAGCGCTCCATCGCCGGCAGGGGGTTCCTTTGACGCCCGGCCTCCTTGGACGGCACGCGCGGCCAGAGCCAGTCGGCGATCTGCCAGTCCCCGCGGATCCAACGGTGAAGGCGCGCACAGTAGTGCTCGTAGTTGGGGGGGAACAAGTCCAGCAGTTCGATGTCGGAGGCCAGGCCGACCCGGACGTGCGCCCCTTCCAAGAGATCGTGGCTCAAGATGCGGGAATCGGGAAAACGTGCGCAGAGCGCGCTGCAGAAGGCCGCGAGGTCGTAGATTCCCTTGCCGTGGTAGCTTGCCGTCCCCGACAGGTCCTGGTACACGTGGGAGACTGCGCGCGTATAGGGGTCCATGCCGGTCGGATCGGTGAACAGCCGGGTGAACAGGAACTCGGTCGCGCTTGGAAGGCTCGTGCTCACGCGGGGTTGGATGATCGTGTAGCCGCGCAAGACGCTCTTCCCGTCGGGCGAAAGGTGCGGGCGGTTCAGCGGATGGGCAAGCGTGGCGACCAGTTTCCGGGCCGTGTCCCGCGGAAGCTGGGTGTCCGAATCGAGGGTCAGGACGAACCTCACGGCGGGAGGCGCCTGAAGGGCCTCTGCTCCCACCAGCAGACCCAGATCCGAACTGGAATCGCCCGTCAGAAACCGGTTGAGGCTCTCGATCTTGCCCCGCTTCCGCTCCCAGCCGATCCAGCAGCCTTCGCAGTCGCTCCATCTGCGTTCCCGGTGAAACAGAAGGAACGTCGTCGGCGGGTGCCTGTGGTTCAGCTCGTGGATGGCCTGGACCGCGATCTCAAGCATCTCCAGATCCTCGGGCATGCGCTCGTTCGGGGCGTCCGCATAGTCCGCCAGAAGGCAGTAGAGCAGATTCGGATCGGGGTTGGCCAGAGCTCTGATCTCGAGCCGCTCCACCTCGATGCGGATGGACTCCGACGTCAGCAGCATCATCGGCACGACGACCAGGGTCCGAAACTCGTCCGGTATCCCGCCTTCGAACGACATCTTGGGCAGGGGGTGCGGCGAGAGGAGGCGCGTCACCAAGAAGTCCACGAAGTGGAGCGCCAGTTCGGAGGCTGGAAGGAGGAGCAGCACACCAAGAAGCGCGGACCCGGCCGGCCCCACCGACGACACTCCGGAAACGGCGAACCCCACGCCGATCACCGCCGCCGTCGCGATGATGATGGGGCCTAAGTAGACGAAGGCGGCATTCCGTGCAATCCAGCGGCGTGCTTTCCGACGAATCGAAGGTCCCGCGCCCATGCGCCTTTCCAGTTCGGCGCGTCCCTCGTCGATCAGGTAGTAGCCGACGTGCCGATCGGGGTCGCCCTGGGTGCTCCGTGCGATGTCGACCGCCGCGGTGGCGACCGCCTCCTCGGTTGTTCGGGCGCGGTGGGCGATCTCCTCGACGATGTGGCGGTAGCGGTCCTTCGTGCCGAAGTCCATGGAGCCGTAGACCAGCGAGGGATCGGTCCAGAGGATCGCTTCCAGGTGGCTGACGTCCTCGAACAGCACGCGCCAATCCATCTGGGACAGCAGCCGGAGCGACGAAATCGCGTTGGCCAGCGAGACGTGATCGGCCGCTTCGCTCCGCTGATCCTGCCGAATGACCTCTTCCAAAGGCGCCGGGAACCTCGTCTCAAGCCACGCGCGGGCGAGCCTGAGAGCCGCCTCCTCGTCGTAGAGGTTCCCGATAAGCTCTGCGACGAAGTGTGCGCTTGGACTGGGAATCGCCTCCGACATCGCCGCCAGCATCGCCGGGAGCCGCTCCGACTCGCGGCGCGCGGCATAGAGAAGGCGGTTGGCCCACAGCGCGGCCTCCTCGCTTTCGCTCTGCGGGCGCGCGACGGCGATGCTCAAACTGGCGAGGTACTCGATCAGCCGCAGACGCAGCATCATCGGCAGCGCCCACAGTTCCCCCGACGTGAGGATCGTCTGGCTTTGGAATGTCTGCAGGAACGACTCGATCGACTCCCGGGTCAAGCGCGCGTCCCAATCGGACACCAGGCTGCACGCGATCGCGTAAGCCCGCGGATAGCCGGCGAGGTCTCCGGACACCAGACAGGGCAACTCGCGATAGAAGCCGGCTGGCAGGTTCGCCCTGAATTCCTCGATGTGTCCTTGGATGATGTAGGCGTTGTCAATGAGCCATTCAGCCGACAGCGCGACGCCCTGTTCGAGGCGGATGGCTCCCGCAAGACGGCTTTGGATGCGATCGATGATCTGCTCGCAGCGGTCCAGGCGGGGATGGACCGAGTGCCGCGACGGGCCCTTCCTCACCTGCCTGAACCGCAGGGCAAGCTCCTCCGCGCGCAAGCTGGCCGCGTCCTCGGGAAAGGCAACCGTCGCGCGCGTCACAGGCTCCCAAGCGCCGTAATCCATTGGGGGATGAACGACGAACACGGGAGGACGCTCACGCCCGACTTCCGTGAGGGTTTCCGCGACCAATGCCGCGTAGTCCGGGCGCGCCTCGACGAGAACGAGGGTCTCCCCGCGCTGGATCCAGTGGCGCGTGCGGCCTAGGATCTCCCTGGCCGAGGCGACGCCGATCAGCCGCGCCAGACCGTAGCCGGCCGCAAACCCCACAACGCCGGTCCCGAGCACGGAAAGCCACGCGTCCTGGACCCCCGCGCCCAGAAAGTGGGCGGAAAATCCGGCGGCAAGGCCCGTCGCGAGGCCGGCGAGGCGTGGCCAGAAGGGGCGATCCCACCCCCTTTCAAAGCGGAGCCTTCCCGCCTGTGTGACGCTCGCCACGAGGATGCGGTCCACCCTCTGATGCCGCAATGCGGTTGTGACGGGTCGCACAGCCCCCCTGTCTTGATAGAAACCCAGAACGAGCGCGCGCTTGTGGTCGCCGAATCGCGGCCTCATCGATCACCCGACAGCGGCGGGCCTTCGGGGAATGCCCGCGTTGGGTCCACAACCGCCACATCGACCCTGACCAGGAACCTCTTGAACCACTGCGCGGCGTGCAGAGATGCGGCGGCCAATGTCCCGGGCTCTTCGAACGAATGGCAGGTGCCGGGCACGATCTCCAGGTGCTTCGAGGTTGAGCCCAGCCGTTCGAGTGCGACCCGGTTTTGGTCCATCGAAGCCGTATCGTGCGACCCGGCGATCAGCAGCGTCGGCACCTTCAAGCGCGGCAATGCGTCCATCGCCGACTCGGGCACCGTGCCGCGCAAGACAACGGCCTGCACGAGATCGGGTCGATCCGCGGCCGCCAGAACCCCGCCGCAGAGGGCATCGTCCGAGGCGAGGTACCCGACCGGCAACCCCGCAAGGTCGTGCTCTCGCCCGATCCAATCGGTGGCCAAAAGGATGCGCCGAGCTGCGTCGATCGAGGTGGCTGCCGCATCGGCTTCGCTGGCGGAACCCTCCTGTTCCAGGGCGGTGCGAGTGTCGACCAGGAGCGTGCAGAACCCCCGCTCCCTCAACAGCCTGGCAACATAGCGACTGCGTGGGCTCAACCTGCAATTGCCACCGCCGTCCGCGATGAGGACGATTCCCTGGCGCTTGTCCGGGAGGGCCAACTCGACGTCGAACCCGTCCGTGCCGGAGACTGGAATTCGCACCGTCTTGGCCACACGGAGGGTTTCAGCTACGTCAGTCATTGCCTTTCATGGCTTCGCGTGCGCCAGCGACGCGGCAACCAGTCCCATGCACCGGTACGCGCATCACCACTCGACCGTTGCGACAGCGCCCCGCGACCAGAGGCTACGCTTCCCGAGCCCACGGATCAAGACCCAATTGCGGTGGACGTGAAACCGACGACACAGGAATCCGTTCCCCCGACCGTCGTTTGCTAACGGAAGAGCGTCGGCTCGGTGGATGCGCCCTCGGTCGCGAGGATGCCCATCTGGCGGTACTTGCCGTACCGGTGGGTGCGCAACTCGTCGGGGCCGAGGGGCTCGAGTTCGTGAAGGTGGCGCAGGATGCCCTCCTTGACGATTGCGGAAACTTCGGGCAGGTCGCGGTGGGCGCCTCCGCGCGGTTCGGGCAGAATCTCGTCGACCAGGCCGTACTCGAGGGCGGATTGCGCGGTGAGCTTGAGCGCTGCCGCCGCCTGGGGACCCTTTTCAGGGAGGCGCCAGAGAATCGCGGCGCACCCTTCGGGCGGGATGACGCTGTAGATCGCGTGCTCCTGCATCAGCACGCGGTTGCCGATGGCGATGCCGATTGCGCCCCCGCTGCCGCCCTCGCCGATCACTACCGACACGATCGGCACGCCGACCTGGAACATCGAGACCATCGAGGCGGCAATCGCTTCCGCAATGCCTCGCGACTCGCTTTCAACCCCGGGGTCGGCAGCGGGCGTGTCCAGAAAGGTGATGATCGGCAGCCCGAAGCGGTCGGCCATCTTGAACAGCCGGATCGCCTTGCGGTAGCCCTCGGGCCTGGCCATGCCGAAGTTGCGGAACTGCCGCTCCTGGATGTTGCGCCCCTTCTGGTGGCCGACGACCATGCACGGCCTGCCGTCGAGCATCGCCGGGCCGCCCACGATGGCGTGGTCGGCCCCAAAGCAGCGGTCTCCGTCGAGCTCGATGAAATCGGTGAAGATCGTGTTGACGTAGTCGAGGGTGTAGGGTCGCTTGTCCGCGCGCGCCACCAGGACCTTTTCCCAAGGTCCGAGCCGGCTGTACATCACGGCGATGTAGTTGTCGCGCCGCGCCTCGTACTCGGCAATCTTCGTCTCGTGTTCGGCGCGCTTGGCGCCGTCCCGTTCGGCTGCCGTGAGCTTCTTGAGCTTGGCGATGCCCTCTTCGAGGTCGATCAGGGGCTTTTCCCACTCCTTCCAACTCTTAGCGGCCACAGCCCACCCCCAACATTCGGCACAGCGAGGCGAGGGCGGATCGCATCTCCTTGCGCGCGATGATGCGGTCGATCATCCCGTGTTGGAACGCATATTCGGCGGTCTGAAAATCGTCGGGCACCTTCGAAACCTGGGCTTGCTTGCTCACGCGGGCCCCGGCGAACCCCACCATCGCCTTGGGTTCGGCGATGATCACGTCGGCGATGCTCGCATAACTTGCCAGCACTCCGGCCATCGTCGGATCGGTGAACACGGCGATGTACGGCGCACCGCTGGCGCTGCACCGCTGCGCCGCCGCGGTGGTCTTGGCCATCTGCATCAGCGACAACAGCCCCTCCTGCATCCGTGCGCCGCCCGAACTGCAGAACACGATGGCGGGCATGCGTCCGTCCGCGGCCCGCTCGAGGGTTCGGGTGATCTTCTCGCCCGCAACGGAGCCCATGGAGCCGCCCATGAACGCGAAGTCCGCGACGGCGACGCTCACCGGTATGCCGTCTAGCAGCGCCCGACCGCACACGATGCTGTCGAACGCACCCGTCTTGGCCTCGGTGGCCTGCAACTTCTCCTGATAATCGGGGAACTGCAGGGGGTTGATTGAGCGCAACTCGCGGTCCATCTCCTCGAACGAGCCCTCGTCGAACGTGCAGCCGATGCGCTGCGCAGCGGTGAGGCGGTGATGGTGCTCGCAGTGCGGGCACACGCGGAGATTCTGCTCAAACTCGACGGAGAACAGGATCTTCTTGCATCGTCCGCACTGAAGAAAAGCTTCCATGGTCCGCTCGGGCAACCCGCAACCGACGGGCGAGCCTCCACCCACAATACCGCACAAAGGCTGTGGCGGGCAGGCGCCCAGACCGTGCAGAATGCCCATCAGGAGGCAAGGCAGTCCATCAGCCGGCAAGGGGCGCGTTCCTCATGCCTCGGTAGCTTCAGCTGTCGAGGCTGGAACACCGACACCTATTGCGCTGACGGGTTGCCCGCTTGTTTGTAGCCTCGACAGCTGAAGCTACCGAGGCATGAAGTCGGGGCCATCCGGGCTGTATTGCCTCTAGGGGGCTTCCGACAACCCGACCAATGGCACGAGCCTTGCACTCCGAGGGGTGGGCGACCCACAACCCGATCATGGCGAACGAACCGACCGAGAGCAAGAAGAGGGAAGCGATGTTCAACCTCGCATTCCGCGGCTACAACCGCGACGAGGTCGACATGCACTTCGCCCACGTGGAGAAGGAGACCCAGCACCTTCTTGCGCAACTCGCCGACCTGCGCAAATCCGCCGAGGGAGCGCAACTCGAGGCCCACACCGCCGGGGCCCGCGATGAGGAGTGCGCGTCGCAGTTGGAGGCCACCGAGGGCGCCCTGAACCAGATGATCGCCGAGGTCGAGAGGCTAAAGGCGGAATGCGAGGGCGTGAAGGAACAACTGGCGTCCTCGAAGTCAAGAATCGCAGAGCTCGAAACCGAGGAGTCCGCCTCGCGCGAGATCCTTAGGGCCGCGCAAAAGGCTGCCGAGGAGATGCGCGAGCGGGGCCGGCTCGACGCCCAAGCCAGGGTTCTTGCCGCCGAAGAGCACGCTCAAACCGTCGAGGCGGACGCTCGGCGCAAGGTCAAGGAACTTGAGGAGGGCGAGGCCGCCCTGCGCGCCCAATACGAGCGGTTCCTCGCCGAGGCGCGCGCCCTCACCGGCGGATTCGTGCGGACGATCGACGAGGCCCGCGACAACCTCTAGGCGCTTTGCCTGAGGCCAATTCCGAATACGTTTCGCAGCCGACTGACCAAGGACTCCGATGCGGGCCTGTACGCCTCTCCGAGTAGCCCGGCGCACACCCCGAGCACGTCCTGCGAGGCCGCGCACATCGGAGCGCCCACGAGGAACGGTTGTCGCTTTCGGATGCACGCCACGGCCTGATGGTCTTGGCGCACATGCCCCGCGTAGAGCAGCGACTTGCCGAGGAACTGCTGGCTGATCGAGAACAGCTTGGCGAACACCGCCCGCGCTTGCGGCTCGTCGGCGACCATGTTCATCACCACCCGAACCCTCGCTGCGCCCTTGTGGCTGTACAGGATCTTCGCGGTGGCGTAGGCGTCCGTGATGCTTGCCGGATCGGGCGTGGTGACGAGAAGCACGTCGTCCGCGGCCTCGAGGAAGGTCATCGTGTTGTGGTCGATGCCCGCGCCCGTGTCGAAGATGAGGATGTCCGTGCTCTGCTCCAACTCGGCAAGTTGCCCCAGGAAAGATTCGAGCTGCTCGCCGCTGAGCCGCACGAGCGCCTCGACGCCCGAGCCGCCGGCGATGAACTGGATTCCCCCGGGACCCTGGGTTGCTATCTCGGACAGCCGCTTGTCGCCGCTAAGCGCGTGTTGCAGCGTGAAGGGCGCCCGAGTGCCCAACACCACGTCCAGGTTGGCCAGTCCGAGGTCCGCATCGAACACAAGAGTGCGCAAACCCTTCTTCGCAAACGCGATGGCGAGGTTGGCCGCCAGGTTGGTCTTGCCCACTCCGCCTTTACCACTCGTAACGGCAATCGTTCGCATCGTTACGCCGCCCTGCGCTTGCCGAACAGGCGGTCCCAGAAGCTGGGCTTGGCGTTGGATTCAACGTCGAGGAGGTCGAGGAGATGGTCCCGATCGCCGGAATCGTCGAAGCGTGTGCTCTCGTCGGTGACGCTGAGGGCGGACCAGTTGTACGAGCGCAGCGTGTTTGCAAGGTGGAACGGGGAGGTGAACCGCTTGGCGGGGTCTGCGTCGAGGCAGCCGGCGAGCACGGTGCGGAATGCGGCGGGCAACCGGGTAGGAGCCTTGGATGCCTCGGACCACCACACCTCTTCGCCGTCGCCGCTTGCGTGCGGGTTGTCTCCGGTCACGCACTCCCAAAGCAGCGTTCCCAACGCGAACACATCCGCGCTTCCCGAGCCGCCCCGCTCGGCAAACATCTCGGGGCAGCCGTAGGCGGCGGGCGGCTTGGTCAGGGGGGTCAGCAGCGGACCGGTCCACCGCACCAAGATGTTGCCTGGGCACACCAGGTTGCTGGGGCCGCCTCGCTGCCCGATCGATTCGAGGCCGTCGGCGATCTGCGCCACGAGTTCGGCTGCTTGGGCCACCGATCGGGGCCCGCGTGTGCGCAACATCGTGTCCAGCGTCTCGCCTTCGAGCGCCTCGACGACCGGCCACCGGTGCCCGTTGGCCTCGATCCAGTCGTAAACGGTGCACACGTTCTTGTGTTGTGCGCGCGCTGCGGAGCGAACGAGTTGGAACTGCTCCCACTCCTCGACGCTCCCCGAGGGGACGGTAAGCAGGGTCACGCCGCGGTCGAGTTCCCGGTCGAACGCGTCGATCATGGTGGCGATGCCCAGTTTGCGGCGGGGCTTGGGCTGGATGTACCGCTCGGGCACGTAGGCGACATGCTCCGAAGTGTCCGTTGCAGGGCCCTGTTCAAGTCGGTACGCCTGGCGAATCGCCTGGGTGAGTGCCTTCTGGGGGGCGATCTGCAGGTCGAGGCGTCGGCGGACGATTTGCGACAGCAGGTCGGTGGTGATCACGTCGATCGGATCGGCAAGGGCACACTGGAAGCGCTCGTCGTCCACCGAGATCGGCAGCACGCAGTACGCCAGCGCGATGTTCGAGGTGACCAGTTCCAGGGCCTCGGCAGTGGGATGCAGCGCGTCGAGGTCTGCCAGGGGATAGCCGTACTGCTCGGCGAGACACCCGGCGATCTGCTCCTCGCCCGCGTAACCGCGCTCGACGAGGATCTCGCCGAGTCGCCGGTTGGACGTCTGCTGTGCGGACAGGGCCACGGAGAGCTGCAGGTTGGTGAGGAGGCCCTGTCGGACCAGCAGGTCGCCCAGCTTTCGGTATTCGTTCATGCTTCAGATGCTCCGGAGGGAAGGCTCACACAGATTCTCGGCGCAAAGGCCCGACAACTTTACGGGGAAGCCCCCGCGTGCGACGTGCGCGTGGTTCCGCCGTAGAATGGGCCATGGACACGGTGCCCCGACGGGTCGCAGGCGTGGAAACAGAATTCGGCTGCCTCGTGTCCGATCCAGACCTTGGGTCGTCGGACGGCGTCGTCGAGGTCGTCAAGAACTTCCTGTTCCAAGAATTTCGCATCGGAGCGCTCGACATGCACGCGCGCGACGACGTGTTCGAGCCTGCGCGAAGCGGCGGGTTCCTGCTCAACGGCGGGCGGATGTACGTCGATGCGGTCGGATCGCACCTGGAGTACGCCACGGCGGAGTGCCGCTCGCTGCAGGACCTGATCGCCAACGACCGCGCGGGCCAGCGGTGGATCGTGCGGGCGGTCAAGGAGATGGGCCTTGCAGCTGAGGTGGACTTCTACAACAACAGCGTGGACCACTTCGGAGGCCACACGTTCGGGTGCCACGAGAACTACCTGGTGCGGGCCGAGGACGATTTTCTGGGCTCGGCCGTTCCTCTGCTGTGCCCGTTCCTCGTGACGCGGCAGATCTTTGCGGGCGTGGGACGCGTGGGTGGCCACGTGCTCTCCGCCGGGGAGGGCCCGTCGTACGCGGAGATGATGGACCACCCGGTGGACTACATTTGGGTAAGCCACGTGTACGACGTCGCGCCCGACACGAGCGTCGCGTTCCAGCTCAGCCAGCGGGCGGACCATGTGCTGAAGGCGATTGCGAGCCGCGTGCGGTTCAACCGGGCCCTGATCAACCCGAAGTGGGAGCATTTCTACTCGCACGAGGGGCTGACGCGCCTGCACCTTCTGTTTGGAGAGTCGAACCAGAACACCTACGCCTACGCGCTGAAGATCGGCACGACGGCCACGGTGATCCGGCTCATCGAGGATCGGAAGGTGCCCCAGAGCGTGGCGCTCGCCCAGCCGCTGCAGGCGCTACGAGACGTGAGCCGCGATCCGACGTTCCAGTGGAAGGTGCTGTTGGCCGATGGCGGTGTGATCTCGGCCATCGACCTCCAGCGGGTGTATCTCGAGCTGGCCGAGGCCTACCGCGGGTCCGACGCGCAGACCGACTGGGTGCTCGACGCCTGGGCGGAGACCCTGGACGGGCTGGAGAAGGACCCCCTGGCGATGGGGGACCGCCTGGACTGGGTGGCCAAGTGGCACATCGTCGAGCAGTACCGCCTGGAGTACGGGCTCGAGCCGGGCAGCGACGCGTTGCACTCGATCGACCTCGAATACCACAACATCGACCCCGACAAAAGCCTGTTCCACGCGCTGCAGCAGATGGGCGACGCGCGCGCGGTGGTAGATGAGATGCAGATCCTGGAGGCGATGACCGACCCGCCGCAAGACACCCGTGCCAAAGGCCGCGGCCACCTGGTGCGCCAGATCCTCGATCAGCCAGGGAACCGTTTCTACGCGATCGACTGGAACGCCGTGGCCACAGGCAGGGAGGAGTGGGTGGACATGCCCGACCCTCTGGAGACATACGCGCCACCATAACCAGGTAGCAGGTTGCAGGTAGCAGGTAGCAGGGAGCAGGGAGTGTTCTGAGTCGTAAGTCTCACGTCACTCCGGGGAACGGCCGGAAGGTCTGAACCCCCTCGCACCTCCGGGGGAGAGGGGGCAGGGGGTGAGGGGCTCCGGGCTGATTTTGATGGCAGGGAAGGGTGCATCCCAGCCCAATTCAGCCTCCGGGGGAGAGGGGGCAGGGGGCATAGCCATTAACTTAAGACCTCCAGAACGCGAGTTGTTTGGGGGTCCTGC
>CAYJMZ010000025.1:0-1309 GCA_964370995.1 uncultured Fimbriimonadaceae bacterium
GTGTTGAGTGTTGAGTGTTAAGGGGAGAGATCCGGACTTAACACTCAACACTCAACACTTAACACTTCCCGCCAGGCGGGGGAATCAGCTGCGGCACCCGGCTCTTGTAGGGTCCGATCTTGGGGCCATCGCCTTCGGGGTGATCGACGTAGTAGAGCCCCAACGTGGTGTAGTGGTTCGTGAAGGGCTTTCGGTCCAAATCCCAACCCGCACGGCCGTGCTCCAGCGTGAACAGCAGCGACTTGGTGAACGCGACCGGGTCGTCGATGTGCCAGCGGTAAACCGTGTTCTGGATGCTGCGCTTCTCCCCGCCCTTCTCCGGATTGTCGTAGAAGGTGACCCCGAAGTAAGGCGTTTGAAACACGTGGCCGAAGTCCCAGGCGCCCAGGAAGTAGTCCTCCGTGCCCGTGCCGCTGATCGCCGGCTTCTCCGCGCCGTCGATGTAGAAGTTGTCGTCGCCCTCGCCCCACCAGCCGTCGCTGTTCGCCAGAACCGACACCACGGTGCCCACGTAGTGGCCGCTTCCCTTGAGCTCGCAAACCGTCAACTGCTTGCCGACAGGTGCCGGGAAGAAGTTCCGGTACTGCGTGTGGAAGTAGCGCAGATCGCGCTGGGGCCGGTCTTCGAGCCTGTAGTCGAAGTTGTAATAGAACGCGTTGACGGGCTTGTCCCCCTCGTTGGTCACCGTGATGACCGCATGCTTGCGAAACGGCATCGGCCAGTAACAGTTCAGCGCATGCTGGCCTCCGACCGACACCGGCGCGCTGTGGTACTCCACATATTGGCCGGGCCCCTGGGCGAAGAAGTCCCCGATCGGGCACTCGACCGCGGGCGTCGCCGCATCGTCCCACGTCATCCTCAGCACGAGTTCGCGAAGATGATCTGCAGATGGCGACGAGATGGTGGTCCACAGGTGCGTGAAGCGCCCGTTGCCCTTCACGTCGGCCAACACCAAGGTCGCGCCGGGCTCGATCCTCCGGGCGTCCCCGTTCTTGCCGCTCGGGTCGGCACTCGACACCTTGAACGAGCGATACCCCTTCTTGGCCGGAAGGTCATCCGGGACCTGCCCCGCCGCCATCCCCAAAACACCAAACGCCACAGCAACGCTCCAACCAAATCGAAACAGCCTCATCACAGAACCCTCCTCCAACTGGCGCCAGTCTACACCTCAGACTTCCGGTATGGGAGTGCGCGAGCTTGGAGGCTGTTGCATAGAGTTGAAGGTGCGCCCGTTCGGGCCTTAGTGGCGGGGGGGGGGGGCCCCCCGCCCCGCCGGCGGGGGGGATGGGGGGGGGGGACCACCCCCCGG
>CAYJMZ010000025.1:1319-11991 GCA_964370995.1 uncultured Fimbriimonadaceae bacterium
GCGCCCGCCCCGCCGCCCCCCCCCGCCGCCCCCCGATCGAGGGCGCCGGCCCCCACCCCCCCCCCCCCCCCACTCGGGCACTCCATGCAGCGGCGAGCAAGCTCGCGCACTCCATGGGGTTCAGACGGCGGGCGCTTGCTCGGAGCGGACGAGGGTGAGGGCGGCGAGGCACACGCCCCCGGCGAGAAGGTAGGGGGCGGCGACATTCCAGTCGAAGATGATGCCGCCGAGCGTCGGGCCCACGAGAAACCCGACCGAGCGGGTGGCCTGCAGCAACCCGAACATCTCGCCCTGCCGGTCTTGGGGCGTCGCGGCGCTGCACAGGGTGTTGATCGTCGGGTTGGCGAACCCGGCCCCCAGGGCGTAGAGCGTGCTCACCACGAACAGCGCGGCCAGCCCTGGTGCGAAGGGGGTCAGCGCGAGGCCCACGCCCTGCAGCGCGTACGCGAGGCGCAGCAGCGAGGGCTGGGTCACTCGCTTGAGGATCCACGCGAGCAAGAAAGCCTGCACGAGCACGGAGAGCACGGACTCGTAGGAGAAGATCAGCCCGAACTCCCTTTGTCCGAAGCCGAGGTTGTGTTTGATCAGTCTGCCGAAGGTGCCCTCGAGACACGCCAGGGCGAACCACGAGGCGGCGGCGATCGTGAACAGCCGAGGGAGTTGGGGCACTTCGCGCAGGATCGAAAGGTCCACCACCGGGCGCTTTCCGGGCTTGCGTTCGACCGTAGGAGGGCGGTGCGGCACGCCCACGGCGATCCACAGCAGCCCAAAGCCCGCCGCTGCCGCCGCGACCAGGCCCAGCAGGTGGTTGCCTCCCGCCTCGGCAAGCCACCCTCCGATCGCTGGCCCTGCGATCAGCCCAGCGCTGATAGCAGCACCGACCCGGCCCATCCCGACGGCGCGGTCCTCATCGGAGAGCGTGTCGGCGATGTACGCCTGGGCGACCACCACGTTGGCCGCCGCAAACCCAGCCAGCACCCGGGATCCGAGGATGCCCCACAGCCCGTTGGCGTACGCGTACGCGAGCATCGAGAGGGCCGAGAGCGCCTGGCAGATCAGAAGCACGGGCTTTCGGCCGATGCGGTCGCTCAGCAGCCCCCACTTCGGCGATGCCGCCATCTGAACGAGGAAATAGGAGGAGAGCAGCATCCCGATGATCCACCCGGGCGCTCCAAACACCTCCGCGCGCAGCTGGATATCGGGAAACGCCATGCCAAATCCGACCAGGTCGAGGAAGATGGCAAACAGCAGCGGAAGCTCGCGCGCGGGGATGCGGGACACGGGGGACCAGGGATCAGGGATCAGGGATCAGGGATCGGGGATCGGAAAACGGGAAACGGGGATCAGAGATCGGGGACAGCTGAACGTTTAGATCCGGCTCAATCCTCTAATCCTCAGTCCTCAATCCTTCCCCGATCCCTGATCCCCGATCCCTGATCCCTGATCCCCAAATAGGGTTACTTGATCTCGACGGTGCCGCCGGCTTCGACGATGATGTCCTTGATCTTCTCGGCCTCGTCCCTGCTCACGGCCTGCTTGATGGGGTTCGGGATGCCGTCCACGAGGTCCTTGGCTTCCTTGAGGCCCAGACCCGTGATCTCGCGCACGGCCTTGATGACCTGGAGCTTCGCGTCGCCTTGCGCGACAAGCACCACGTCGAACTCGGTCTTCTCCTCGGCCACGGGAGCGTCTCCGCCAGCCGCCATCATCGGCATGCCCATCATGGGGGCGGCGGCCGTGACGCCAAACTTCTCCTCGAGAGCGGTCTTGAGCTCCGAGAGTTCCAGGGCGGTCATGCCGCTGATCTGATCGACGATGCTATCCACTACGTTTGCCATGGTTGATTTCTCCGGTTACTCCGCCTCCGGGGCGGCAGGTGTCTCGGCCGGTGCTTCCTCGGCCTCGGGGGTCGGGGCAGCATCCGCTTCCGGCGCTGCTTCGGGGGCTAATTCTTCGGTCTGAGCTTCCGCTTCGGCGGCTGCCTCGGGGGCAACCTCCTCTGCCGGGGCTTCCGCTTCGGCGGGTTCCGGCGCGCTGGCCTCGACCGCTAACTGGGGCTTCGGCGAAGCTTCCGCCACCTTGTCCGCCACGGCGCCGATCGTTCGGATCGGATCCGCGTACAGCGCCTCGATGACGCCGACAAGCTGCGTGATCGGCGCCACGATGGTGCCGATCAGCTGCGCGATGAGCACATCGCGCGGCGGGAGTTTCGAAAGCCTCTCGACGCCCAATGCGTCCAAGCTCTGGCCGTTGAAGAAGCCACCCTTGATCTTGAGATTCTTGTTTGTCTTCGCGTAATCGAAGAGCGCTTTGGCGCACGCGGACTCGTTCTCGAACACGAACGCAATGGCCGTGGGGCCGTTGTGCAGTTCATCGGGCAGCTTGGCGAGGTCATCGCCGACCGCCACCCGGAACAGGGTGTTCTTGAGAACGTGCAAGTCGCCGCCTTTGGCAGACAAGTTCTGACGCAATTCCTGCATCTGCTTGACCTTAAGGCCGCGATAGTCCGTGAACACGAGCCCGACGGACTTCGTGTACCACCCCTTTGCACTCTCGATTGCTCGCGCTTTCTCTGCTGTTGGCATGATTGCGTTCACTGTTCTTCGCAAACAGCGCAAGCCCAAAAACACTGAAGGCCCCTGCCCAGCGGGCCGGAGCCTTGCACGGCACCAGGTGCCTTCGCGCAAATCGATCCATGCCCCCTCGGCAGGCGGGTCCGGAATCGGACCCCTTCAGGCTCTCGCCACCTCGCTGTCTACGGAGTTGCACGTATTATGGCGCATTCGGAGGGAGGTTTGTGGTTTGTCGCTCGGAAGTCTCACGCAGAGTTCGCTGAGGGGCGCTGAGATCCGGACTCGGCGGTTCTTTGCGATCTCAGCGCGACATCCCCTCCGAACCACAAACCACCAACCACCAATCATAATCGTCCCATGCGCTTTGCAATCCTCGTATGTTTGGCAGGGCTGACCTGTACTGCGGCCGCCCAAATTGAGCTCGTGGGCGATCGGCAGTTCCCGCAAACCCGCACGCTTTCGGGGCTTCCCGGCGGCGTGATCGGAGTGCTCCCCAACGGAACGCCCTCCTTCCGCGGCGCATCGGCGCTCAGCACGCCGATCGCGTACAGCCTCGACAACTGGCACTACGCGTTTGCATTCGGCTCCACTAGCGCCACCAGTTCTCTTCGGTTCTTCGGCAGGGATGCGGGCGGCGAGTTCAACAATGCGAACTCGACGGGCTACGGCATGGTCGGCATCCCCTCGCGCTTTGGGTCCTTCACGGTGTCGATGATGCTGATCAGCCGCCTGCTCAAGGAGACCACGATCAACGTGCAGTGGACCCCGGGGCGGCAGCGCGGACCCGTCACCTTCGGAGCGGGGGTGCAGGACCTGTGGGACACGAGCGGCACCCACGACCCCTTCGAACGCGAGAAAGCGCGCTCCGCGTACGTCGTGGCCACAGCCGCCCTGCCCAACGGGGTCTACGCGTCGCTGGGCACGGGCACGCAACGCTTCCGGGGCGTGTACGGCAACGTGTCAGGACCCCTGGCGCCACGCTGGAAGGCGCTCGCCGAGTACGACGCTTACAACTGGAACGGAGGCGTGGCCTACGACCTGGGTCCCTTCCGCTCGTCGATCGTGCCGAGGCGCGCCCTGGAAGCCACGACGTTCCTCGGCTACGTGCGCGGCAAGTACCCCACGTGGACCCTCGGGATCAGCTTCTAGGGCCGAGGAATCTAACCGCATCTCTGCCAATCTGCGGTTTAGAAATGGCGATCGGCATCCTTCTTGCTAGGTAACGCACCGAGCGATGAGCAGACACGCGGACGTTCCCCATCTAGGCAGCTTCGAGGTCGTCGGCCACGGCCGACGGCAGGCGACGCCTGGCGGAGGCGGGTCCCAGACCGTGCCCACCCTCAAGGTCGCCCGGGGACGCGACAGCTTCTGCGTGGTGCTTCACGACGCGGGGGATCTTCGACTCGACCTCGCCCGTGCCTACGAGATCGGCGACCGCATCGCCATCTGCGGATTGCAGCTGCGCGACCTCATCCTCACCTCAACCCGCGGCATCACCCGCCTCCCGAGGCACCGGCAAGCCACCCACCTCACGCGCGAGCAAGCTTACGCATTCCTGGCAGGGTGCTGAAGAAGGCCAACGCAACCGTGCCACCCTCGTGTCGGGGGTGCTTTCGCCCAGAGTTCGCACCTAGCGCACCCCCAAGATGAGGGTGGCACGGGATCGGAAACGTCCGTGGCGCCAGAACAGAGGGTGCATGCCCCCCGTGACCCTCAGCGTTCTCCGAGACGCCAATCAGAACCCCGTGTGGATCGGGAACGCACCGCACAGGCGCACCACGTCCGCGCGCACCGCGTCCAACGACCCCGCGTCTTCCCCAGCCCGAAGCGCGCGGGCGATCAGGCTTGCGATCTGCCCCATCTCGGCCTCTTTCATGCCGCGCGTGGTGACCGCGGGCGTGCCAAGTCGGATGCCGCTGGTGACGAACGGCTTCTCGGGGTCGAAGGGGATCGAGTTCTTGTTCGTGGTGATGTTCACGGTGTCCAGCACATGCTGGGCGACCTTGCCCGTAACATGGAACGGTCGCAGGTCCACGAGCATCAGGTGCGAGTCGGTACCGCCGCTCACAATCCGGAACCCCTCCGCGGTGAGCGCCGCAGCAAGCGCTGAGGCGTTGACCCGGATCTGCCGCTGATACTCCTTGAACGCCGGCCGCAGCGCCTCCCCAAAACAAACCGCCTTGGCTGCGATCACGTGCATAAGCGGTCCGCCCTGGATGTTGGGGAACACCGCCTTGTCGATCTCCTTGGCGTACTGCGCGTCGCACAGCACCATGCCGCCCCGCGGACCGCGAAGGCTCTTGTGTGTCGTGGTGGTCACGAACTGTGCGTAACGTACCGGCGACAGGTACTCGCCGGCCGCAATCAGGCCGCTGTAGTGCGACATGTCGGTCATGTGCAGCGCCCCGACCTCGTCCGCGACCTTGCGGAACTCCTCAAAATCGAACTCGCGCGAGTACGCCGTGGCGCCGCTCACGATCATCTTGGGCTTGTGCTCGCGGGCCAGACGCCGCACCTCGTCGTAGTCGATCAGTTCGGTGTCCTCGCGCACCCCGTACGGCACGATGTTGTAGAACTTTCCGCTGAAATTCACGGGCGAGCCGTGCGTGAGGTGCCCGCCATGTGCCAGGTTCATCGCCATCAGCGTGTCGCCGGGCTGCAGCATGGCGAAGTACACCGCCATGTTCGCCTGCGCCCCGCAGTGGGGCTGCACATTGACATGCTCCGCGCCGAACAGCTCCTTCGCGCGCTCAATGGCAAGCTTCTCGACCTCGTCCACGACGTCGCAGCCGCCGTAGTAGCGCTTGCCTGGGTACCCCTCCGCGTACTTGTCCGTCAGCACGCTCATCATCGCCTGCCGCACCGCGAGGCTCGCGATGTTCTCGCTGGCGATCAACTCCAGGTTGTGCTCCTGCCGCGCCTCCTCCTTGCCGATCAGGGCGTCGACCACGGGGTCTGACTCGGCAAGCGGCATCCGATGGGCGAGAACGGAGGAGGAGGCAGTGGCCATGCCTGATTATGGGCTAGCGAGGCAAGGGGGCGAAGCCGGTCATCTTCTTGCCACCCAGCATGATCAGAAGGGTCGTCTTCGTCTGAATACGGGGCAGGGGCTGAGCGGTGGCGAGCGCGGCGCCGGGGCCATATCCCGCCATGTTGCACATCGCAAAGTCCGCGTTCTGGAAGATGCCGGCGGGGACGTCCACGCTCGTTCGGTCACCCGCCATGAACATCGTCTTCGCCACAAAATCCCTCACCTGAGCCATCTGAAGGAAGCCCATGTCGCCCATCAGCGCCTCGGCAAACACCTCGGACGAGGACCAGAGAATGAGCGTGTTCTTGCCTTCCATGCCCATGATCCCCGCGTTCAGGCCAAGCGCGTTGGGAATCGCGGCCCACTTGAAGTTGATCGCCTTCTTGAAGTCGATCTTCCTATCCAAGTTGGGCGAGGACATCTCAATCCCCGCGAGGAAGTCCACGCCGGACGGGGCTTCGATCTCGACATTGCCGGTGTAGGAGGTGGTGAGCACGTACTTGCCCACGAGCGAGGCGCCGTTGTCGATGGAACCCGGCTGCGACTTGGTCGGCCAGTAGCCGGTGGTCCAACCCGGCTTGTAGAAGTAGGAGCCGGCGGCTTGTGCCTCGCGCGCCTGCTGCTTCATCGCCTCTTTCTGCTCGTCTGTGAGACCCGTCCACTTGATGATCCTGGGCTGGCCGGGTTTGACCGTCTCGGAGGACCCCCAGTAGACCTTGACAGTGAAATCGGGGTTCGCATCAGGATCGAAGTCGGCGCTTGCGCGGCCGCTGGTGGCGCCTTCGGGCCGGTACAGCTCCAGGTCGAGCTTCTTACCTTGCTGCAAACCGTCGGGCGGGGCGACCGAGGCCTTGGCGTCGGGCGGAGCGATGCTTGGGGACCACAGCCGGATATTCAGGACGCGGGCGGGCTTGCCGGAGAACATCATGGCGGCCGGGGGAAGCTTGATACCCGGCGGCAGTTGGCCAAGGTCCATGGGGGGCATGCCCGCCATTCGGCCGATCTTTGTCTCCGCCAGAATTGCGAAAAACGCCTGATCCTCGGCTGTTTTGGGAATCAGAAACCCCGCCACAAGGGCGACGATGATGGCTTGTCGAATCACTAGGACACCTCACTCCACGCCGGGTCGGGACGACCCGATCGCGGCCCATGCAGTATATCCGGCAGGATGGCTCACGGAACCCTCGTCAGTGTTCCCATGCCTCCGCAACCCTGACCGCGCCGGGTATGGTCCGATCTGTCCTACGTTCCCGATGAAGAGGCAAGGGCTTGCGGCAATGGCTGAAACGTCACCGAGCAAAGAGCGCAGACGCAGCCTATGGTCGAGGGCCGCGGCGGCCGCTGCCAAGACCCCGGATTCGCGCAATCGATACGTCGATTTCCTTCGAGCGCTTTCCATCACGGCCGTGATCTTTGGCCATTGGCTGGTGACGACAGCCTATTTCAGCGACGGGCAGCTGAACCTCGGCAACATGCTGGAGTATCAGGAGTGGACCAAGTGGCTCACATGGATATTCCAGGTCATGCCCATCTTCTTCCTCGTCGGCGGGTACGCGAACGGGATGTCGTGGAGCGCGGCGATGCGGGACGGGCGGAGCTACAAAGAGTGGCTGAACGCGCGGCTCGAACGGCTCATCGGCCCCGTGCTCCCGCTGCTCGTCGTGTGGGCGTTGATCAGCGCGTTGGCTCCCCGGCTCGGAGTGTCGCCGAAGGTGCTCGCAATCGGCTCGCAGATGGCCATCGTCCCCGCCTGGTTCCTCGCGGTGTACGTGATCGTCGTCGTGCTCGCGCCGGTGAGCTATGCCGCGTGGCAACGGTTCGGGTTCGGCTCCTTCTGGCCGCTCGTGTTCGCTGCAGCGGTGGACGACGTGCTGTTCTTCTCCACCGGCCGCGAATCTGTCGGGTACTTCAACTTCGCGTTCATCTGGTTCGCGATGCACCAACTCGGCTACGCGTGGCGCGACACCCGGCTCGCAGGGTTGGGAAAGACGCTTCTGTGGGGGCTGGGCGGGCTGGCGCTCCTCATCGCACTGGTCACGGTCCAGCAACTCCCGTATCCCGTGCACATGGCGGGCAAACAGGGACCGGTGAGCAACTCGTTTCCCCCGAAGCTACCGATGCTGGCCTTGGGTATCGCGCAATGCGGACTGCTGCTCTCTCTCGAGGCCCCGATGCGGCGCTGGCTCGAGCGCTCCCGGCCGTGGACAGCGACACTGCTGGTCAACGGAATGATCATGACGATCTACCTCTGGCACTTCACAGCGCTCACCCTGGTGGTCGGGTTGGCCTGGCTGCTCGCAAACGCGGGAGGCACGCTCGGAACCGCGGGGCTCGCGTTGGATCCGGCATCCGGGGTCTGGTGGGCGGCGCGGCCGGTGTGGATGGTCCTCTATCTTGCTGCGCTGTCGGCCCTTGTGCTGGCATTCGGGCGGTTCGAGCGCGGCCGACCGGGCGCCCAAACCGCCGCGGCGTGGCGACAGGTCGTCGGTGCCGCGCTGATGTGCGTCGGCCTGGCGCTCTTGGCGAAGGACGGGATCGTGCTCGAAGGATGGCTCGCCCCCCGCACCTGGGTGTTCCTGTTGCCGATCGCAGGCGCAGGCTTGGCAGGCGTTCTCCCATTCAGCATGGCAAAGGGGCGAGGTGCCTCCCCAGCCCCCGTGAGGTGAAACATGGAGACACGACCTTGGCACCGGTTCTACGACAGCGGAGTACCTGCGAGCCCCGAGTTCGAGGACACTACGGTCCCCGAGTTCCTCGAGCGCTCGGCGACACGGTACGGCAACGCGACGGCGCTTATCTTCATGAACCGCCGCATGAGCTTCCGCCAGCTCAAAGGGGACGTGGATCGCTTTGCGGCGGCGTTGGCGGGTCTCGGAGTCGGGAAGGACACCCGAGTCGGAATCCAGCTGCCCAACATCCCCCAAGCGGTGATCGCCTACCAGGCCACGCTTCTGCTCGGCGGACAAGTGGTCATGACCAACCCGTTGTATGTCGAGCGGGAGCTGGAGCATCAGTGGAACGATGCAGGCTGCAGCGTGGTCGTGGTCGGCGACGGCCCCTTCGAGAGCCGCATTCGCGCCATCCGCGACAAGCTCCCCGTCAAGCACTACATCGTGACTTCGATTCCGGATTACCTCCGGTTCCCGCTGAACTTCCTCGTCGCTCGCAAGCTGAAGCGGGCGAGGGTCGCGCCGGGTGAGGGCATCCACTTCATGAGGGAGCTCATTCGGGCCAATGCGCCCAATCCACCGAATGTGGAGATCGCAATGGACGATGTGGCCGTGCTGCAGTACACGGGCGGCACCACGGGGGTGTCCAAGGGTGCGATGCTCACCCATCGCAACCTGTCGTACAACGTGCAGCAGATCCGCTCCTGGTTCACGCAGGTCGAGCCTGGCAGCGACGTGTTCCTCGCCTGCCTTCCCTACTTCCACGTGTACGGGATGACCGTGTGCATGAACTTCCCGATCGCCGTTGGCGCCGCGGCGGTGCTCATGCCAGATCCACGGGACATCCCCGGGCTGATCTCGAACATCGCGAAGCACCGCGTGACCCTGTTGCCCGCGGTGCCCACGCAGTTCAACGCCATCAACAGCTTCCCCGGCATCGACCGGCTCGATCTCACCAGCGTCAAGGCGTGCATCTCGGCTTCGGCGGCGCTGCCGAGTGCCGTCCGCGACCGATTCGAGGAAGTGACGCAGGGAACCATCGTCGAGGGTTTTGGGATGACCGAAACCTCGCCGGTGACCCACTGCAACCCCCTGCGTGGAACCCGCAAGATCGGCAGCATCGGATTGCCGGTTCCTGGCACAGACGCGAAGGTCGTGTCGCTCGAAGACGGTGCGACGGAGATGCCCACGGGCGAAGTTGGCGAGCTCATCGTTCGGGGCCCGCAGGTGATGAAGGGGTATTGGCAGCGCCCGGACGAAACCGAGCAGGCGATCAGAGACGGTTGGATCTACACCGGAGATCTGGCGACCGTCGATGGGGACGGTTACTTCTTCATCGTCGGCCGCAAGAAGGAGATCATCATCGCCGGCGGTTACAACATCTACCCCGACGAGATCGACGACGTGCTCACGGCCCACCCGGCGATCTTGGAGTCGGCCACCATCGGTCTACCTGACCCCAAGCGGGGCGAGACCGTAAAATCGTTCGTCGTCCTAACGATCGGAAAAACGGCCACGGAAGCAGAGCTGATCGAGTATTGCCGCGGTCAGCTGGCCGCCTACAAGATCCCGCGCCAGATCGAGTTCCGAGACTCCCTCCCCAAAAGCGCCGCCCTCAAGATCCTCCGGAGGGAGTTGCGGGAAGAGGAGCTGAACCGGCCCGGTTGTTGATCCCTGAACGGTCTTTGCCCATCCCGGCCCTACACGTTTTGCAGGGGCTCCAACTCTTGCTCCTGGCAACTTGCCTTGATGTAATCCCGATTCAGGCGTGCGATGAAGCCGATGTCGATACCCTTCGGGCAAACGGCTTCGCATTCCCCGTGGTTGGAGCAGCTCCCGAAGCCAAGTTCCCGCATCTTGTCCACCATCCGAAGCGCGCGCTGATTGCGTTCGGGCTGGCCTTGTGGGAGAAGGCCCAGGTGGCTGATTTTCGCGGCGGTGAACAGCATGGCCGAGCCGTTGGGGCAGGCGGCTACGCAGGCGCCACACCCAATGCAGGCTGCGGCATCCATCGCGCGGTCCGAGTCCTTCTTCGCCACGAGCATCGCGTTGCCATCGGGGCTCGAGCCCGTGCGGGCCGAGATGAAGCCTCCGGCCTGCACGATCTTGTCGAGGGCGCTACGGTCCACGACGAGGTCCTTGATGACGGGGAACGCCCGCGAGCGAAAGGGCTCGGCGACGATGGTGTCTCCGTCCTTGAACTGGCGCATGAAAAGCTGACACGTCGTGGTGAGCCTTTGCGGGCCGTGCGCCAACCCGCCGATCATGAACCCACAGGAGCCACAGATGCCCTCGCGGCAGTCGTGGTCGAACGCGATGGGCCGCTCGCCCTTCTTGATGAGCCGCTGGTTGAGCACATCCAACAGCTCCAGGAAAGACATGTCCTCGGCGGCGTCGTC
>CAYJMZ010000025.1:12001-16721 GCA_964370995.1 uncultured Fimbriimonadaceae bacterium
GCCACGAGCTGCCCCCTCTCTGTGGGGCTCGCTTGACGCCAAATCTTGAGTGTCAGCCTCATTTGTAGCTCCGTTGCGCCAGGTGCACGTTGTCGAACGTGAGGGGCTCTTTATGAAGCGCCGGACTCTGGCCATCGCCCTTGTATTCCCACGCCCCCACGAACGCAAACTTCTCATCGTCGCGGAGCGCTTCCCCGTCGGGCGTTTGGTGCTCCTCTCGGAAGTGGGCGCCACAGGACTCGTCCCTCATGAGGGCGTCGTGCGCGATGAGCTCGCCGAGTTCCAAGAAGTCCGCCACGCGGCCGGCCTTCTCGAGCTCCTGGTTCAAGTCCGCCCCCGAGCCGGGAACGAGCACGTCGTTCCAAAACCGGTCGCGAATCTCTTGGATCATCTGGATGGCGGTCTTGAGGCCCTTCTCGGTGCGAACCATGCCCACGTACTCCCACATGACGCGCCCCAACTCGTTGTGGAATTCATCGGCCGTCGTGTTGCCCTGGATGGACAGGAGGCGCTTGGTGCGGCCTTCCACCCCCTGCTCGGCGTCCTTGAACGCAGGATGGTCGGTCCCGGGCCGCTTGGCAGGGTCCACCTTCCTCAAATAACCGCTGATCGTGTTGGGCAGCACGAAGTAGCCGTCGCCCAGCCCCTGCATGAGGGCACTGGCCCCCAGCCGGTTGGCCCCGTGGTCGCTGAAGTTGGCCTCGCCCAGCACATGGAGCCCCTCCAGGTTGCTCATGAGGTTGTAATCCACCCACAGGCCCCCCATCACGTAGTGGCTCGCGGGGTAGATCCGCATGGGCCACTTCCACGGGTCCTCTCCCGTAATGCGCTCGTACATTTCGATGAGGTTTCCATAGCGCGCCTCTATCACCTCGCGTCCGAGCCTGTCGATCGCCTCGAAAAGGTCGAGGTACACGCCGCGACCGCCCGGGCCCACGCCGCGGCCCTCGTCGCAGACTTGTTTGGCGGCGCGGGAGGAGATATCGCGGGGCGCGAGGTTTCCGTAGGTCGGATACTTCCGCTCGAGGTAGTAGTCCCGATCCTCCTCGGGGATCTCCCAAGGCTTGCGCGCATCATTGGCCTTTTTGGGCACCCAAACGCGCGCGTCGTTGCGCAGGGACTCGCTCATGAGGGTGAGCTTGCTCTGATGCTCACCGGCAGTGGGGATGCACGTCGGGTGAATCTGGGTGTAGCAAGGGTTGGCGAAGCAGGCGCCCTTTCGGTAGGCGCGCCAGATGGCCGTCGCGTTGCAGCCTTTGGCGTTGGTGGAGAGATAGAAAACATTCGCGTAGCCGCCGGTGGCGAGCACCACGGTGTCCGCGGCATGGGAACGAATCTCTCCCGAAAGCATGTCGCGCACGACGACGCCCTTTGCCTGGCCGTCCACGACCACCAACTCCAGCATTTCGTGTCGGGGGTTCATCTTCACCGAACCCAGCGCGACCTCTCGGCTGAGGGCAGCATAGGCGCCCAGTAGGAGCTGCTGCCCCGTCTGGCCCCTGGCGTAGAAGGTGCGGGACACCTGGGCGCCGCCGAAGGATCGATTGGCGAGGTACCCGCTGTACTCCCGCGCAAACGGCACGCCGAGGGCCACGCTCTGGTCGATGATCGCGTTGCTGATTTCTGCGAGGCGGTAGACGTTGGCCTCCCGGGCCCGGAAATCGCCCCCCTTGATGGTGTCGTAGAACAGGCGAAACACGCTGTCGCCGTCGTTCTGGTAGTTCTTCGCCGCGTTGATGCCGCCCTGCGCCGCGATGGAGTGGGCCCGGCGCGCGCTGTCCTGGTAACAGAAGACCTCCACGTCGTATCCGAGCTGGCCGAGGCTCGCCGCGGCGGAAGCGCCCGCAAGACCCGTCCCGACGACGATCACTTTGTATTTGCGTTTGTTCGAGGGATTCACCAACTTCATGTCAAAGCGGTGATTCTCCCACTTCTTTTCGATGGGCCCTACAGGAATATTACTGTTCAGTTCCATGGATGATCCTCTGACTACTTAACGAGACCAAGTAAGACCGCAACGGGAATGGAGATGTAGCCCAAGGCGATCAGAAACGCCACAACAGGCGATAGAATCTTAGAAAGGCCTTGGTAACGGGAACCCGATAGCCCAACCGTTTGAAGCATGCTGTAGATGCCGTGGGAGAGGTGATACCCCATGACCAGCATTGCCACGATGTAGATTCCCGAAATGGCGGGCACCTGGAAGGCCATGACCACGTTGCCGTACACATCCGTCGCACTATAACGGGAGTCCGTCCAGAGCAGGGTGAACATCATCAGATGGTAAATGACATACAGCAGAAGCAAAGGGCCGCTTATGATCATGGTCCGTGCCGCGTAGCCCGTCGCGATGTCCTTCTTCACAACGTAACCCACGGGGCGCGCGCGCCGGTTCTCAAAGGTTATTTGAATCGCCGCGACGACGTGCAGGCACAGCGCGGCGATCAGGACGATACGCACCACCCACACAAGTTCCCCCGCCTTCTTCAGGAGACTGGCGTAGTCGTTTAGCCGTTCGGAGCCCATGAAGATTTGGAGGTTTCCCAGGAGGTGGCCCACAAGGAACAGGAAGAACAACCCACCCGTGACAGCCATGACCACTTTCTTTCCGATCGTGGTTCTGTAAAACGTCGAAACTCTACTCATCCGGATCTCTACTTATGAACGTGCACAGTTGACCGCTCCTCGGTCGTGTTCCGATGAGGAGGCCGTGGAAAAATCTCCAGGGATGGAGCGGGCATCACCGCCAGTCGATCCATCGTCAAAGGCTACGTCAAATGTCTGGGAAAAGCCTACCCTAGACAACTCGCAAAGGGACCCGTGAATCGTTGCGGAGCCGAATATGGTGCCCAGGAAAGGACTCGAACCTTCACGTCCTTGCGGACACTGGCACCTGAAGCCAGCGCGTCTACCAATTCCACCACCTGGGCGGGCGCACTCAGTATATCTGCCCCTGGGGGTGAAAGTCGCGCCCCCGGGGCCCCGCACGTGTGCTGGCTGGTCGGAGTTCCAGTAAAGCCCACGACCGCGACATGTACCGGGTGCGCGGACGGGGTGCCGTGGAATCAGTGTCAAGAGGACGACCTGGGCTGGTTGTCGCGGGGTGGATTTGCAATGCTGACCGGCGACGTATTTATCGATGAAGGGCTGATCAACGCAGAACAACTCCGGCTCGCTCAGGACAAACAGAAGGAGTTGGGCGGGAGCGAGCCGATTGCCCGGGTTCTCGTGAGCATGGGGTTCGTGCAGGAGCCCGACCGTGTGCGGTGCCTCGGCAAGGTGTGGGGCATTCCGTTCGCCGACCTCTTGGAGATCATCCCAAGCCCCGAGGCCCTGCAGCTGCTCTCCCCCCAGCTCGCCAAGCGCTTCAAGGCCTTGCCCCTGCACATCGAGAACAGCAAACTCGTCGTTGCGATGGTGAACCCGCTCGACATCTTCATGATCGACGAGATGCGGCTGTCCACGGGATACGAAATCGAGGCGATGATCGCGGTCGAGGAGGACTTGCTGGCCTCGCTGGGGGCGCACTACAAGGTCGACGTCAACGTGAACGACGCCCTCGCCGGCGTGATGAAGGACTTCGACGGCACGGTCGAGTTGTCAAAGTCCGACGACGAGGAGCTGAGCGAAGCCGAACTGCGGGAGATGGGCGAAGACGCCCCCATCATTCGCCTGGCGAACCTCATCGTGAGCCAGGCGGTTCAGGACAAGTCCAGCGACATCCACATCGAGCCCCAGAAGGACGGTATGCGCGTGCGGTACCGCGTGGACGGCGTGCTGATGGACGGCATGAAGTTGCCCCGCAAGATCATGGCCCCCCTGACGTCCCGTTTCAAGATCATGTGCGACATGGACATCGCGGAGAAGCGCATCCCCCAGGACAACCGCGTGTCGGCGACGGTGGGCGGCAAGGAGTACGACTTCCGCGTGTCGACTCTTCCCACGGTCTACGGCGAGAAGATCGTGCTTCGCGTCCTGGACAAGGCCGGCATCAACGTGGGCCTCGGCAAGTTGGGTTTCCTCCCGGGCAACATGCGGCAGATCGAGGACATGTGCTCGAAGACGTACGGGATCATCCTCGTCACGGGCCCCACGGGCTCCGGCAAGTCCACGACGCTCTACTCGATCCTCAACAAGATCAACACCGGCGACAACAACATCATCACGATCGAGGATCCGGTCGAGTACGAACTCGCCGGTATCAACCAGTGCGGCGTCAACAACCGCGCGGGCATGACGTTCTCCGCAGGCCTTCGCGCCATGCTGCGGCAAGATCCCGACGTGATCATGGTCGGCGAGATGCGCGACACGGAGACGGCGACCATCGCGATGGAGGCCGCGCTCACGGGCCACCTCGTGCTCTCCACCCTGCACACCAACGACGCGCCCGGCGCCGCGACGCGCCTCACCGAGATGGGCGTCGAGCCGTTTCTGATCTCGTCGTCGATCATCGGGGTGCTCGCCCAGCGACTCGTGCGCCAGATCTGCCCGCACTGCCGCGAGGCGTATCCCGCCACCCGCGAGAGCCTGCTGCGATACGGCTTCCCCGTGCCCGAGGAGATCGGAGCGGACACCGGGGGCGAGCTCACCCTGTTCCGCGGCAAGGGGTGCGACCACTGCAAGAACACCGGCTACAAGGGCCGAACGGGCGTGCACGAACTGCTCATGCTGACCGACGAGGTGCGCGACCTCATTCTGCAGAGTTGCCCCAGCCATACGC
>CAYJMZ010000026.1:0-16357 GCA_964370995.1 uncultured Fimbriimonadaceae bacterium
GCGAGGGGGACACTTGCGGCACCGTCTGGCCACCCCAGGCGCATAAATCTCGCCTATTTTAGCGCCTATACCCCCTCTCCCCCCGGAGGTGCGAGGGGGTTCCCGGATGCTAACGTAGGCCCCAGCCGCCGTCGCTTGTTCGGTAGGGGATGCCTTCAATCTCGCGCCTCCCTTCGTAGGGGTTTGGGCCGGTGATGCGCCAGGACAGGATCGGCTTCCTGTCGAGGCTCAGGCCTCCCAGATGGACGTTCGCGGCGTCTCGGTCCTCGCGTGCCCCGAGGGCCTTGGCGTGGGAGTCCGCCCAGACCACGTTCAGGCGCGACGCGTGCCTGGGTTGGACCGGCATCTGGTAGGTGATGTAGTTGGCGGTGCCGCCTCCGAGGGCGATCGTCGCATCCGCGAACGCAGCGGTGTCCGATGGGTACTCGACCTCCGAACCATTGTGGACGGGGCGGCCCGTCTGGCCCGTGTAGGGGTTGACCAAGAAGTTGGGATCCCCCACGTCGATGAGCCGGAAGTTTGGCTGGTAGCTCATGTTCGTCACGTCCGGCTGGGCGGGACATGGCGGAGGGTATCCCAGGCCTTGGCTCCCTTGGGTGTAATCAAGCGGCTGCGGGTCGGAAGGACAGATCACGAGTTGCGCGCTCTTCTGGTAGGGCTGGAGCGACTGAAACGACGTGAGGATGCAGGGCGCCGGCCCATTCCACGCCATATAGAAGGCGATCGGATAGGTGTCGTCGTAGTCCCCAAGGTAAAGGTTGAGGCCGATGCCCATCTGCTTCACATTGGAAAGGCAGGCGGTCGTCTTCGCGGAGGCCTTTGCCTGAGCGAAGACTGGGAACAGGATCGCGGCCAGGATCGCGATGATCGCGATGACAACCAGCAGTTCGATGAGCGTGAACGCGCGTTGGCTACGCATGTTGGCTTGTAGCATACTGAATTAGAGCAATGGACAACAGAGGTTCGGTGCTGGTGGAAGCCGGCGTGCCCATCGTTGCCTCTCTACTGGGGCTGGGCATACTCGGCGTCTGGGCATCCACCTGGTTCACTTCCTCCGGAGTGAAGCCCCGCTCTCTTGTGACCGGCAAACCGGCGGGCGTGCACAGGCCGACTTCCATCGTTCCAATGCCCGGACCCGGGGTTGGGACTCCCACCGGCCCTCCGCCCACGGTGACACCGATGCCGGGGGAGTGGCCGGGGTTCCGCGGTGCCCAACGCGACAACATCGCCCCGGCGGAGACCAAGGTGCCGGCCGGCGTCCAGGGCCTCGGCCTCGCGTGGAAGGTCCCGCTCGGCGAAGGCTACGCCGGTCCCGCGGTGAAGGATGGACGCGTGTTCGTGCTCGACTACGATTCAGCGGCCCGCCAGGACGTGCTGCGTTGCTTCAGCCTCGCGGAGGGAAAGGAACTCTGGCGCAACGCCTACCCCTCGGACGCCAAGCGGAACCACGGGATCTCCCGCACGGTGCCCGCGACGGACGGCCGGGTGGTCGTCAGCCTCGGACCCAAAGGTATGGTGCTCTGCGCGGACGTGGCGACTGGACAGACGAAGTGGTCGTTGGACCTGGGCCAGGCCTATGGAACTCAAATTCCCGAGTGGTACGTGGGTCAGTGCCCCCTGATCGAAAACGGACGCCTCATCCTCGCGCCCGCCGGGAGTTCGCTGATGGTCGCCCTCGACCTCGCGACGGGCAAACCCGTGTGGCAGACCCCCAACCCCGCGGGCTGGAAGATGACCCACTCCTCTATCTCCGCTATGGAAGTGGGCGGCGAGCGGACCTACGTGTACTGCGGCAGCGGCGGCGTCGCGGGAGTCTCGGCCAAAGATGGCAGGTTGCTCTGGCAGTCCCCGGAGTGGACGGTCAACACCGCAACGGTCCCCTCCCCGGTTCCTGTCGGCGACGGCAAGGTGTTCCTGTCCGGCGGCTACAACGCGGGATCGCTGATGCTTCAGGTCGCAAATACCGGGAACTCCTGGTCGGCAAAGCCGCTGTTCCGGCTCGGCCCCGAAGTTTTCGGTTCAGACCTGCAAACCCCCATTTTGTACCGGGGGAAGCTCTACGGAGTGGCCCCAAACGGCGAAATGGTGTGTCTCGGGCTCGACGGTAAGCGGGTGTGGGGAAGCGGAACCGCGGCCCGATTCGGCCTGGGCTCCTACCTTGTCGCCGACGGAAAGATGCTCGCCCTCAATGACAACGGCGCCCTCACGATCGCGGACGCCTCGCCGGTCGGCTTTCGGTCGTACGGAAAGATCCAGGTGCTTCAGGGGAGAGAGTCCTGGGGACCGATGGCCGTCGCGGGAGACCGGCTGCTTGCCCGCGACTTTGAGAGCCTTGTTTGCATCCGTTTGGGAGGTTCCTGATGAATGGCGACCACGAGGGCTTGACCCGGGGAGAGCTGCTTCGGCGGGGCCTCCTCGGGCTGACCGCGTTGACGGTAGTGCCGATGGCATCGTCATGCAGGGAGGAGAGGCGGGCCAGGGTGCTGAAGGAAGCGCCGGAGGAGAAGCTGGACATCGGCTATCGCGAGGTCGCCGGGTTCTCGCCGGGCTTCCACACATGCCGGGGCCTCGCGGTTCGCGGGGACGACGTGTGGGTCGCGGGCGACATGGCGGTCCGAGGCTTCAAGGGCGGCAAGCCCACCGCTTCCTTCGACCTTCCGGGTGCGGCGCAAGCGGTCGGAATCGCCCCCGATGGCGCGGTGTTCGCAGCCTTGGACGACCGGGTGGTCGACCTCTCGTCGGGCACCGCGGCGGCCTGGGAACCCCTTGGACCCCGGGCCCGACTCGTGGGGATCCTCGCGACGGGGAAGGACGTGCTCGCCGCCGACGCGGGCAATCGGCAGGTCCTGCGCTACGGCCGGGACGGCGCGGTCCGGAACCGCATCGGCGTGCGCGATCCCAAGCGCGACTACCTTGGCCTGATCGTGCCCAGCCCCTACCTGGGCCTTGCGCTGCTGCCAAGTGGAGAGCTGGCGGTGTGCAATCCAGGCGAGCACCGCATCGAGGTCCACTCCCTGGACGGCCGCCTCGCCCGCACGATCGGCAAGAGCGGACAGGAGATCGCCGCCTTCTGTGGTTGCTGCAACCCGATGTCGCTGGCCGTGCTCGCAGGCGGCGACCTGGTGACCGCTGAGAAGGGAATCCCGAGGGTCAAGGTGATCGCCCCGGATGGGTCCCTCCGAACCGTGGTGGCCCCGCCTACCGCGTTCGACGTCAACACGACGGGTCTGGAACTTGCGGTCCAAAACGGCCGCGTTCTCGTGCTCGATCCCTGGGAGGGGGCGGTCCGCGTCTTTGAGCCCATCTAACCATGGCTGATTACGACGAAAAGCGAAGGGCCTTGCTCCAGTCCGCCGTGCGGTGGATGATCCTCCCTGCCGCGGCCTTGGGCGTCGCCCGGATGTCATCGCGGAAGGGCGAGACGTGCGACGCCGACTTCTTCTGCAGCCGTTGCCGCGCTTCGAGCCGGTGCAAGCTCCCGCAGGCGGTCTCCTATCGTCTCGAGCGCAAGGGGGGGCCGGATGGCTGAGAACCGGTCCCGGCGGGAGGTTCTGCGCGAGGGAGTCCGCCTGGTGGGCCTGACCGGCATCGCCTCGGCGTTGGGCGCGGGCGCGGCTCGATCGCAAGGCTCCACCGTGTGGCAAATCGATCCCGCCAAGTGCACCCACTGCGGGCTCTGCGCGACCGCCTGCGTGCTCGAGCTTTCGGCGGTCAAGTGCGTTCACGCCTACGCGCTGTGCGGGTACTGCAACTTGTGCTTCGGGGTTCTGAGGGACAAGCGCACCGGGGACACCCAAGCGGTCGAGAACGCGCGCTGTCCGGTGGACGCCATCAAGCGCCGGTTCATCGAAGACCCTTACCACGAAATCCACGTGGACGAGCAGGCCTGCATCGGGTGCGCGCTGTGCGTGAAGGGCTGCACCCAGTTCGGGAACGGCTCGATGTTCCTCCAGATCCGCCACGACCGATGCCGCAACTGCAACGAGTGCTCGATCGCCCAGGCTTGCCCCGCCGATGCCGTCATCCGGGTTCCCGCAGGCAAACCCTACATCGCGAAGAGGCCAAAGGGGTGAAGCCCAAGCTCGTCTGGATCGTGTGCGCCACCGGCTCGATGGCGGTCGCGCAGGTACAGAAAGCCCAGCCTCCCCCCGAGTTCACTTCCGGCTACGCGGTCCCTCGCACCCCTGCCCCTGTGCCCCGCGCCGAGATCTGGCAATGGGTGGATGTGGCGGTTCTGGCGCTCGTGCTTGCGCTGGGCGCCCGCGCGGTCCTGACACACCGTTCCCGGGCCGAGGTGCGGCTGCTGACGGTGTTCTCGGTCGCGTACTTCGGCTTCTACCGACTGGGGTGCGTGTGCGCGATCGGATCGATCCAGAACGTCGCCTACGCCGTGACCCACCCGACCTACGTGCTGCCGTGGACCGTTGCGGCGTTCTTCCTCCTGCCGCTCGCAACCGCGCTGTTCCTGGGACGGATCTTCTGCGGGACGGCGTGCCCGATGGGGGCGGTGCAGGACCTCGTGCTCGTCCGCCCCGTGAAAGTGCCCGGGTGGATATCCGGTCCTCTGGGCACGATTCCCTACCTGTATTTGGGGGCCGCGGTGCTGTACGCCGTGCTGGGCAGCGCGTTCATCATCTGCGAGATCGACCCTTACGTGGTGTTCTTTCGGCTGAGCGGGCCGCTGAACGTGGTGGTGTTCGGGGCGATCCTTCTCGTAGTTTCCCTCTTTGTGGGGCGACCCTACTGCCGTTTCCTTTGCCCCTACGGCGTTCTGTTGCGGTGGGCGTCGCTCTTCTCGAAACACCGGGTGAGGATCTCGCCCGCGGAGTGCGTCAACTGCCACCTTTGCGCCGACGCCTGCCCCTACGGCGCCATCGAGCCGCCCACGCCCAATGTGCCTCGCTCGCGAAGGGTCACCGGATTGCATCTGGCCCTGCTCCCGGTGCTCGTGGCGGTGTTTGCCATCGCCGGCAGCCGGTTGGCGCCGACCCTCGCGGCCGGCGACGGACGGGTGATGCGCGCCTTTGAGCTTCTGTCCAAGAAACCCGACCCCGAACTGCTTCGCGCCGAGGCGTGGCGAATGCAGCGCAACGAGCCCGCTACGGCCGTGCTCCTGGCGCGGCGGGTCCAGGCCGACTTCCGGACCGGCGCGACTTGGCTGGGGGCGTTCTTCGGGCTCGTGATCGGCCTGCGGGTGCTCGCCCTCGCCCGGCGCGCCCCTCGCGAGGAGTACGAGGCGGAGCCCGGGGCCTGCGTTTCTTGCGCGCGATGCTATTCGGCGTGCCCTGTCGTGAACCGGGTCCGATTCGGGTACCTGGACAACCTGTTGGGGGACGCGGCATGAACCCGTGGGGCAGGGCTCTCTTGCGAACATCCTGGGTGACCGGGGCGTTTGTGGTGCTCGTATTCGTCGGGCTGGTCTCCAACGCGATCGTGGCGCGGAACGCGGATCCCACTCCCCCAACACAGATCGACGACCTCGTGACCCGCCTGAATCAGGACCCCAAGAACGCCAAGCTCCTCGGGGAAATCCGAAGCCAGGATGTGTGGCTCCGGGAGACCTACCTCCGCAGCGAGCGCTTCGCGGGGGTGGGCTTCCTGCTGCTCCTTGGCGGCGTGTCAGCCTGGCTCCTGTGCCTCAAGGGTGCGCGACACCTGGGTGTGAGCGCTCCCAATCCCGATCCCCAAGCCCCCGCCCGCGCCGCCCAGCAGAACCTGCGAGCCCAGCAGAGCGTGCTGGCGACCGGGCTTCTTCTCGGAGGAGGACTGGTCGTGGTTACCGTGCTGTCCCGTCACGACGCGGCCAACGCCTACGTGCTGGACAGCCGCTTGCCCGAGGCCGCCCCTGGGGCAAGGGCAACATCCGCCGGCGAACCGGGCGGACAGCCCCTCGCCGTGCTGCCGCCGATGGGGGCACCGGCTGCGGCGCCCGCCCCCCTCGATGGCCAGATCCCGATGCCCGTACCC
This sequence comes from uncultured Fimbriimonadaceae bacterium, assembly GCA_964370995.1. Taxonomy (GTDB): domain Bacteria; phylum Armatimonadota; class Fimbriimonadia; order Fimbriimonadales; family Fimbriimonadaceae; genus JAMLGR01. The sequence goes on from CAYJMZ010000026.1 coordinate 5,968, forward strand.
GGCGGAACTTCCCTGCAGCCGCTTCCGACGAGCCCACCGGGGGGCACCACCGGCCCGACGAACCCCCCGGCGGTCCCGCTTTCCGGCGGGGCAATCATTAGGTTACCTAACGATCCCGGCGCCTGGCCCTTCTTTCGGGGCGTGGGTGCGGGCGCCGCGGCAGGGGCATTCCCCGGGTCCTGGGACGCCGCTTCGGGCAAGGGCGTCGTGTGGAAGAACGAGGTTCCGCTTCCCGGCTGGGGATCGCCCGTCGTCTGGGGGGGGCACGTGTTCTTGAGCGGCGGGGACGCCAAAACCCGAGAGGTGTACGCGTTCGACGCCAAGGACGGGAAGCTCTCGTGGCGCACGCCGGTTCCCATTCTGAGCCCGACCGCAAAAGCCGCCAAGGACGCCGGATTCGCACCGGCAACCGTCGCCGTGGACGCTAAGAACGTGGTCGCTGCGTTCGTCAACGGCGACGTCGCGGGATTCGACCGCGCCGGCAAGAGGCTCTGGTCGAGGGCTTTTGGACCGATGGAGAACGAGTACGGGTATGCGTCCTGCCCGGTCCTCGTCGACCGAAAGGTGATCCTCCAACTCGACCAAGGGGCTTCCCCAGAGGAGGGCAAGTCGCTGCTGGTCGCCCTTGATCCCGCAACCGGCAGGACGCTCTGGCAGGTGAAGCGCCCGGTCTCGGCGGCTTGGAGCACCCCCATCGTCGCCTCGATCGGGGGCAGAACGGTGGCCGTGGTGTGCGGCAATCCGCTCGTCATCGCCTACGACGTGACCGACGGCAAGGAGATGTGGCGCGCCGAGGGCATGGGCGGCGAGGTGGCCCCCAGCGCGACGTTTGGGGCCGGCTGCGTGTTCGTCGCCCAAAGCGGTGGGCAAGCGATGGCCCTCCGGGCGACGGACGGCAAGCCGATCTGGACGAACTACGAGCTCGCGCTGCCGGATATCGCCAGCCCCGCCTACGCCAGCGGGCTTCTGTTCTGCACCGCCCCCGACGGCACCCTCACCGCACTCGATGCCCAGAATGGGAAGATCGTCTGGGAGCACGCGATGGGCAAACCCGCCCGGTCGTCGCCGCTGATCGCCGACGGCAAGGTGCTGCTCTTTGGGATCGACGGCGTTGGGCGCTTGGTTGAGGCGGGCAGGACCTTCAAGCTCTTGGCGTCGCATCCCTTGGGGGAGGGCGTTGGCGCATCCCCGGCGCTCGTGGGAGGCCGCCTCTACGTCCGCACTGAGAAACACCTGTTCTGCCTGGGAGCGCGATGACCGGGATCGCTCCCGAAGTCGCCGAGGTCGATCGGCTGCTCGGCGAGGTGGGCGACCGTCCTGAGCACCTCATCGCCCTCCTGCAGGGCATTCAGGAGCGCTTTCGGTACCTTCCCGAGCCGTCGCTGCGTCATCTCGCGGAGCGGATCGGCGTCTCACCGGCGGAGATCGAAGGGGTGGCGAGTTTCTACTCCCAGTTCCGGCGCCTGCCCATCGGCAAACACCTCATCCGCGTGTGTCACGGGACGGCGTGCCATGTGAAGGGCGCGGATCTGATCGAGGACGCCGTGGGCCGACACCTCCACCTCGGGGCAGATGAGCACACCGACCCTGCCGGCCAGTTCACCGTCGAGAGGGTCGCCTGCGTGGGGTGCTGCTCGATCGCCCCGGTGCTGGTGGTGGACGAGGCGACGTACGGGCACCTGCGCAGCGACACCGCCGGGGCGGCGATCGAGGCGTTCCAGCAGCGGGCGACGCGTGCCCCTCGCCAGACGCGGCGTAAGGCACCGGAGAGCCTGAACGGCCCGGAGTTGCGCATCGCCACCGACTCGTGCTGCGCGGCGTGCGGAAGCCTCGAAGTGAGGGACGCGCTGCAGTCCGCGGTGCTCGGGTACGGCCTCCAGGGGTCGGTCCGCACGGTGTCCTGCACGGGACTATGCCACTTGATGCCGATGGTCGAGGTGGGCGAGCGCCGGTACACGCGGGTTCGGCCAGAAGACGCGGAGGCGATCGCGCGGCGCCACCTCCGGCCCGCCGGGATCGGATCGTGGCTTCGCGGTTGGGGGTCGGATCTCCTGGACCGGGTCGCCGAGCCGGAACCGCCCCGCCCTGCCGCCCTGGTCGATCCCCGCGATCCCATGCTGTGCGCGTTCCTTGGCCCGCAACGGCACCTGGCGATGGAGCACAGCGGGGACCTTTCGCCCTTGGACCTGGACGCCTACGAGGCCAAAGGCGGCCTCGACGCTCTGCAACGGGTCCTGAAGGATGCGAATCCCGAGGCCGTCATCCAGTCCGTGCTGGACTCCGGCCTTCGCGGGCGTGGCGGCGCCGGGTTCCCCACGGGGCGCAAGTGGGACATCGTGCGCCGCGCCGCCGGCAGCCCCAAATACCTGATCTGCAACGGAGACGAGGGGGACCCCGGCGCGTTCATGGACCGCATGCTCCTCGAGTCCTTCCCGTACCGCGTGCTCGAGGGCATGGCGATCGCCGCGTTCGCCATGGGCATCGAAGAGGGCGTGCTCTACATCCGCGCGGAGTACCCCCAGGCGGTGGCCAGCATCCGGGCCGCCCTCCTCAATCTCGAGGAGCGGGGGGTGCTGGCCGGCGGGGACTCGGGACGGGATTCACAGGCAGGGGTGCCTGTGCTACGCGGGGACGAGCGGGCGGGCCAGCTTCGGTTGCGGGTCGTGCAAGGGGCGGGGGCCTTTGTCTGCGGGGAAGAGACCGCGCTGATTGCGAGCATCGAGGGCAAGCGCGGCACCCCGCGGATCAAACCTCCCTTCCCAGCCGAAAGCGGTCTTTGGGGCAAGCCGACCTGCGTCAACAACGTGGAGACCTACGCGCTCCTACCCTGGATCGTGCGGAACGGCGCGGAGGCCTTCGCTGCCATCGGGACGGAGAAGAGCAAGGGCACCAAGGTGTTCGCCCTGACGGGAGCCGTCAAGAGGGGCGGGTTGATCGAGGTCCCGATGGGAACGCCCATCCGGCAGATCGTCGAGGAGATCGGCGGCGGGGTTGCGGAGGGACGCACGTTCAAGGCCGTGCTGGTGGGAGGTCCCGCCGGGGGGTGCGTCCCGGCCTCCCTGGGAGACACGCCAGTCGATTACGAAGCGCTGCAGTCGGTCGGGGCGATCATGGGCTCCGGAGGGCTCGTGGTGCTGGACGACTCGTCTTGCATGGTGGACGTCGCCCGGTATTTCATGCGCTTCACCCAGACAGAGTCCTGCGGCAAGTGCACCCTGTGCCGCCTGGGCACGCGGCGCATGCTGGACATCCTGGACCGGCTCTGCACGGGCGCGGGGCAACAGGGAGATCTGGAGCAGCTCGAGGAACTCGGGGAGGCGGTGGCGCAAGGCAGCATCTGCGGACTTGGTCTGGCCGCGCCGAACCCCGTGCTGACCACGCTGCGCCACTTCCGCGACGAGTACGAGGCCCATCTCGAAGGCCGGTGTCCTGCGGGCAAGTGCACCGCCCTGATCCACTACCGTGTGGAGGAAGGGTGCATCGGCTGCACCAAGTGCGCGCAGATTTGCCCGGTCGACGCCATTGCGATGCGCCCCCTCGAGGTCCACGAAATCGACGACGAGCTGTGCGTGAAGTGCGACGCTTGCCTCCCGGCTTGCCCGGAAGGAGTGATCACTGTTGGCTGACGTGACCGTCCTCCTCGACGGCCGGCCGGTGAAGGTCCCCGATACCTTCAACGTCTTGGAAGCCGCCAAGGCCGCTGGCATCGAGATTCCGACCCTGTGCTGGATGCCCCGCTCCACCCCGTGGGCGAGCTGCCTCGTGTGCGCCGTTCAGATCGAAGGGAGCCGGAAGTTGGTGCCGAGCTGCGCCACGCGGGTTGTCGAGGGTATGTCGGTGATCACCAAGGGACCCGTCGTGGAAAAGCAGCGCAGGGTGGCGCTGGAGCTGCTGCTGAGCGACCACGTCGGGGATTGCGTCGCGCCGTGCCTGACCGTTTGCCCGGCCCACCTGGACATTCCCGGGATGAACCAGGCGATCGCGTACGGCGAGATGGCGACGGCGACGGCGATCGTGATGGACAGCATCCCCCTCCCGGCCACCCTCGGGCGCGTGTGCCCGACCCCGTGCGAGGCGCGGTGCCGCCGCAAGCCCCTGGACGGCGCGGCGACGGTGTGCGCGCTCCACCGGTACGTGGGCGACGAGGAGCTCAAGGCCGGCGCGCCGTTCGTGCCCGAGATCGCCGCTGAGACGGGCAAGCGGGTCGGCATCCTCGGAGCGGGACCGGCGGGGATCGCGGCCGCGTACTTCCTGCGGCGAATGGGGCACGCCTGCATCATGTACGACGAGCGGGAGAAGGCGGGCGGGGCGTTGCGGGACATCCCGGACGACGTGCTCCCCAAGGACGTGCTGGACGGCGAGGTGGCCGTTCTGGCACGGATGGGCGTTGAAATGAGGCTGGGGCGCCGCGTGGAACTTGCCGAGGTTCGGGGATCATCCGACGCCGTCGTCATCGCTTGCGGACCGATCGAGGAGCCGCTTGAGGGCCTCGACGCCACGGATCGCGGCCTCAAGGTGGTCAAGGGCACGGGGGCCACAAGCGTGCCAGGCGTGTTCGCCGCCGGTGCCGCAGTCTCGCCGAGCCACATCGCCGTTCGCTCGATCGGTGACGGGCATGCCGTGGCCCGCGCCGTACACACTTACTTGACGGGCGAGACCGACCCGCCTGGTTTCAGCCTGACGCTGGAGACCGACAGGAAGTCCAACGTGTTCGCCTCCTCCCATCTCGTGCTCGCCGATCCCTCGGGCCGCCTGGAATCCCCCGATGGATTCGCTGAGGACGATGCCCGCGTCCAAGCGGCCCGTTGCCTGCAGTGCGGGTGCGCCAAGGCCGAGGAGTGCGTGCTGCGGGACCTCGCCGGCCAGTACGGGGCGAACCCCCTGCGCTTCAAGGGCCCGGCTCGGGTCACGGAGATCGACGACAGCCACTTGGAGGTCGTGCTCGAGCCGGGCAAGTGCATCTTCTGCGGGATCTGCGTGCGGATCGCCGCCGAGCAGGGGGAGGCGAGCGGTCTGGCTTACCACGGCCGCGGGTTCGACATGAGCGTGGAGGGCCCGTTCGGCGAGCCCCTCGCAAAGGCTCTGCGCAAGGCCGCCCGCCTGTGCGCCGAAGCGTGCCCAACCGGCGCGCTGTACCTCAGGGAGAAGCCCCTTGAGCCTTGAGCTGGTCGTGGACGGGGTCTGCAGGCGGTTTGGGGAACGCGAGGTTCTGCAGGGCGTGTCGTTCCGGGTGCGCCCCGGCGAGGCGGTCGCGCTTGTGGGGCCCTCCGGATCGGGCAAGTCCACGCTGCTGAACATCCTCGGGTCGCTGGATGCGCCCGACTCGGGAACCGTGCGCTTGGGCGAGATCGATGTGCCCGCCCTGCGCGGTGCACAGCAGGAGCGGTACCGGAACCGGCAGGTGGGATTCCTGTTCCAAGAGCACCACCTTCTGCCACAGCTCGGGGCTCTGGAGAACGTGCTCGTACCCACCTTGGGGCAGCATGGGAGGGACGCGGCCGGCCGTGGGGGGGCGCTTCTGCACCAACTTGGCCTGGATGGTCACGAGCGAGACCTGCCTGCGGTGCTTTCCGGAGGCGAGCGCCAGCGGGTCGCCCTCGCGCGCGCCCTCGTCAACGATCCCCCGCTGCTGCTTTGCGACGAACCCACGGGGAGCCTCGACCAAGCAAGCGGCGACGAACTGATCGGGCTGCTTCTGGAGCTTGCCCATGAGCGCGGGAGAACCGTCGTCGTGGTCACGCACAACCCGGAGCAGGCGGCGCGGTTCGACCGGGTTCTGCCCCTGCGCGGCGGGCGGTTGGAATGACCCCCTGGTTGCTGGCGCGTCGCACGCTGCGGAGCCAGTGGCGGCTGGGAGCCCTGACCTCCCTCTGCGTGGCGATCTCGGCGTCGGTGATCGTCGGTGCCTTTACCGTGGGTGATTCGGTAAGGGGATCGCTGTGGCGTCGGCTTGTTGTGCCCCTGGGTGGCGTCACCTACGCGCTGGCCTCACCCAACCCCCTGAGCGCCGAGCGGGCCAAGCCGGGCGTTTCCGCGACGCTTCGGTTGGAGGGATCGGCGTCCAGCCAGGCGGAGGTGACGGTGGGCGGGGTCGCGGCGTGGGGTGTAGACCAGCGCTTTCACGACCTAGTGCCAGCGGGGGGCGCCATACCGGCCGACGGCGAAGCCTGGATCACACCTGGACTGGCACGAGACCTTGGGCTCGAGAAAGGGGACCCGCTCTTCTTGCGCCTTCCGAAGCTGACGGCTGCTCCCCCTCGGGCCGTGTTCGGTCGACGCACCCCCGTTGACACCACCATCGAGGTCGTCGCCACCGTGGCGGGCGTTCTCCCCGAGTCCGGGATGGCGCGCTTCAGCCTCGATCCCAGCTTCCGGCCCTTGCGGAGTGCGTTCTTGCGCCGCTCGTGGCTTGCGGGGCAGCTCGGGCGTGAGGACGCCGCGAACGTTCTCCTCGGCGACTCGTTCGACCTCGCCACGGGGTTGAGCTTGGGGGACGTCGGCCTGCGCCTGGTCCGAGCCGCGCGTGCCGGAGGTTGGGTGCTCCAGAGCGACAACCTCGTGCTGCGCGCAGACCAGGTCGAGGCCGCCCAGAAAGCCGCGGGGGACCTTGGCGTTCGTTCGGCGCGGGTGTCCATCGCCCTGGCGACGACCGTGGAGGGGAACGGCCGGTCCGTTGCCTACGCCATGGCCGCTTGGGTGGAAGGGGTGTCTCCGGCGCTCAACACGTGGGGTGCCGAAGACCTCGGCGCCAAACCGGCCCAGACCGTCCGCGCAGATCTGCTCACAGCCAAACCCGACGGCGGATTCGGGATGACCCGGGTGGAGGCCGTGCTGGGGCCGACGCTCCCCATGACCGGAATCGGGGCCGAGCCCGCGCTGGTCCCCCAAGTGGAGGGGCTCACAGACGCCGGGCGGGTGGACCAGTGGGACCCCCCTTTTCCGATCGACCGGGGCCGCATCACCCAGCGCGACGAGGTGTACTGGGCTCGGCACCGCGCCGCACCGCGCCTGTTTCTATCCCAGGAGCAGCTAGTGCAGGCCTGGGGCGGGGGGGACTTCATCATTGGCATTGGAAAGGGCGGGCCAAGCGAGGGGATTGGCCGGCCAGTTCCGCCAGTGTCCCCCTCGCCTCGCTTGCGGGGAGAGGGGACAGGGGTGAGGGGCTCCGGGGACCTCCAATCGGCGTCTGTCCCAACGTCTACGGGGGACTTCGTGACCGGGGTCTGGATTCAGGGCGGCAGGCGGGAGGCGTTGGAGGCCCGGATAGGCGCCACCCTGTTGGGTCCGAAATCGGGATGGACGGTCCCGATCCGAGAGAACGCGGTCACAGCATCGCAAGGCTCGACGAACATGGCGATGCTGGTGCTGGCCCTCGGGGTGTTTGTGCTGGCGGGGGCCCTCGGGCTCGCGGCGACGGCCTTCACGCTCGCGGTTCGGCAGCAGGACCGCGCCCATGCGATCCTGTCGGCGACGGGGGTCCCGCGGCGGGCGATCGTCGCGAGCGCGGCGCTGCAGGGCGGGGTCCTCGCCGTGCTTGGTGGAGCCCTGGGCGTCCCGGGCGGAGTGGCGTTCGCGGCGGTGGCCCTGTTCGCGTTGAAGGCGATGATGCCGCCCGATCTAGGGTTTGAGGCGATGAGCCTGGAAGTGAGTGCCCCATCGGTGCTCAGCGGGATGGGTCTGGCGGTGGGGTTCGCCCTGGCGGCATTGGCGGTTACCTTGCGGTCGGTCGGGCGCGTCGCCGTGGTGCCCGTGCTGAGGGGTGGCGAATCGCCTTTCCCAGGCGGTCTCGGCAAGCGGCCCGCGGTGCTCTGGATGGTGCTGGCGACTGCTTGCTTGGGTTCGGCGTTCACCCAGGAGGGCCCGGCTCGCGGGTTGCTGCTGGGCGCGGGCATCTTCTGCTTTGGGGTTGGAGTGCTTGCCTTCGCCCTCGCTGGCCCGCCTCACCCCACCCGTCGTCTCGACCGATTGGCGTTTCTGGTCAGGCAGATCCAAGACACCGCGCCGAGCGTGCTGTTAGGGGTCGTGCTGTCAGGACTGGCCACCTTCGTGCTTGCTGCCGTGGCCGGGCACCTCAAGACGGCTGGGACCGACGACCCCCGTCTGCTCGTGTCGACATCTGTCCCGCTGAAGATCGATTTCGGGACCGAGGAGGGGCGCCGCCATCTGGGGTTTCGCGAGGACGAGCTGGCGGCCAGCAGGGGCATGAAGGTCGCGTCGTTCCTGAAGAGCCCGGGCGACGACGTGAGCTGCCTGAACCCGGCGAAACCCGTGCGCCCGCGCTTCCTCGGCGTCCCCTTCGCCACCGCCATGCTCCGCCCGTTCGATGCCCAGCCTAGCGATGCTTGGGAGAAGCTGTTCGCCTCCGTGCCCCCGAGCCAGCCGGCTCCGGCGCTCGCCGACGCCGACACCGTCGCTTGGATCTTCGAGTCCGGCGTGGGCAAGACGATTCCCTGGCACGGCGATCGGGAAGTGCGGTTCGTCGGCGTGCTCGAAGGCAGCGCCATGGCTCGGGAGATCCTCATTTCCGAAACGGAGTTCCGGACCGAGTATCCGCAGGTTTCCTCGCCGTCGTTCTTCGTGGTGGCTCCCGAGCCTGGGCAGGAGCACGGGGTCGCGCGTGCGCTTGCTCGCGTCTTGGCCCCGCTCGGACCGGAGATCCGCACGGTGCGGGAGGAGATTGCCGCGCTCCGGGGGGTTCAGGCGGCCTACATGGCGATCTTCCTAGCCCTGGGGTCGTTCGGGCTTGCGCTGGGCGTCGTTGGAGCGGCGTTCGTGGCGTTGCGCGAGGCCGCGGCGCGCCGGGCACGATACGCGCTTCTCCGGGCGGTCGGACTTGGGCGGGGCGAGGTGGCCCTCCTGGCCGTCGCCCCAGGAATCGTCGCAGCGATGCTCGGAGTCGTGCTGGGTTCGGCAGCCTGTGCGATCGGCTCGCCGCGGGATATCGCCCTCGGACCGGTGGCCGTGGTCGTGGGCTGCCTGATCCTTGTGCTCGCCCTCGTCAACCTGGCTATCGGTAGGCGATGGCGAGGGGATAACCTGGTAGAGGCTCTGAGATCGGAATGATGGTGGGACTGCTCGTTGTGGCTTTGCTCTTCCCAGGCGACTGGCTTTGCCACCGTCAGTCTGCGGCGAACCTTGCCCAGGCGGAGGCGCTCCGGCCTCCCCTGGAGGTGAAGTGGACCCGCACGTTTGGTGCGATGGTCGAGGCCACGCCGGCGATCCAGGGGACCGTCGCCGTGGTTGCGACGATGGATGGAACGGTCGTGGCCCTGCGTGTTCAGGACGGCAAGACCCTTTGGACCTACCGATCCCCATCGGCTTTCAGCGCGTCCCCGACCATCTTCGACGGGCGGGTGTTTCTCGGGGACGAGGGAGGCGAGTTCGTGGCTTTGGACCTCCGCACGGGGAAGCGGCTCTGGCGATTCGAGACGGGCGACAAGATCGTGTCATCCGCCCAGGTCGCGGCCGGGCTCGTGTTCTTCGGCTCCTACGACACGCACGTCTACGCGCTTCGAACGGCGGACGGCAAGCTGGCTTGGAAGGCGGCCACAAAGGCGCAGGTTCACGCCACGCCCGCCATCTACGGGGGCCGGCTGGTGGTGGCAGGCTGTGACGGCTACGTTCGCGCGTTCGATCTGCGAACGGGAAAGCCGAGGTCTGCGCTCAAGCTCGGTGGGAACAACACGACGCCGCCGGTGATTCTCGGAGGCCGGGCCTACGTGGCCAACAGCACGGGAGAGGTGTCGGCTGTGGATCTCCGCAAGAACAAGGCGGCGTGGCGGATCGCGGAGAGGGAGGAGGGCGCGGGCGTCTACACGGCGATGGCGGCGGCTGCCAACCGGCTGATCATCCCCTCACGCAGCAACCGCGTGTACGCCGTCAACCCGTCCTCCGGCAAGCTCGTGTGGACGTTCCGCACCACCCAGCAGGCCAACGGCTCGCCCACGGTGGGTGGCGATCTCGCGTGGTTTGGGTCCGACGAGGGCGTGCTGTATGCCGTGAGGGTGTCCGACGGAATGCTCGCCTGGAAACTGCGGCTCGGAGGCAAGCTGCGTTCCGGTATCGCGATCGCAGGCGGACGCCTCCTGATCGGCGCCGAAGACGGGCGGCTGCGGTGTCTGGTCCCCCGAGCCCGATGAGGCGAAGCGCGGGGGCCGCAACCGACGACCGACGACCGACGACTGACGACTGACGATTGACGATTGCATAAGTCAGGTTTGATCTCAGATTCAGCAGGGGGCCGTGAATTCCATGCCTCCGCATCCCCGATGTGGAGGCTATTGGGCCGCGCGTTTGCGAATGGGCACGCGATCTCCCCTGCGAAACCGAGCATGGAGCCTCCACATCGGGGATGTCGAGGCATGAACAGTCCCCGGACCGACTTTTGCAA
>CAYJMZ010000027.1:0-746 GCA_964370995.1 uncultured Fimbriimonadaceae bacterium
TGCGCGCCTTCGCCGAACTCCACAAACTCGCCATCATCACCATCGCCGACCTCATCGCGTATCGACGCAAGAACGAGCGGCTGGTCACTCGCGTCGCAGGGCCGATCAACTTTCCCACAAAACACGGTGCATTCCAACTCTACGGGTACGAAACCAGCGTCGACCCACACCCTTACATCGCGATCGTGAAGGGCGACGTGTGCACGGAGGAGCCCGTGTTGGTGAGGGTCCATTCGAGTTGCCTGACGGGGGACCTGCTGGGCTCGCTGCGCTGCGATTGCGGCGATCAGCTGTCCATGGCCCTTGAGAGCATCGAGGCCGAGGGCAGGGGCGTGGTGTTGTACATCGCCCAGGAGGGCCGTGGGATCGGACTGATCAACAAACTTCGCGCGTACGAACTGCAGGACCAGGGGCTGGACACCGTCGAGGCCAACCAAGCCTTGGGTTTCAAACCCGACCTGCGCGACTACGGCCTCGGCGCCCAGGTTCTCGCGGACCTCGGGCTCCGCAAACTTCGCCTGATGACCAACAACCCCACCAAGGTCACCGGCCTCCAAGGGTACGGCCTCGAAATCGTCGAGCACGTGCCCCTTCACGCCAAGCCCGCCGCCACGCGCTCCAAGTACATGGAGACCAAGCGCACCAAGATGGGCCATTGGAAACCTGAGGAGAAGTGTTGAGTGTTCAGTGTTGAGTGTTGAGGTGGGGTGGGGGGGGGACCCGCCACCCGGGACACATTGCCGTGT
>CAYJMZ010000027.1:756-15981 GCA_964370995.1 uncultured Fimbriimonadaceae bacterium
GATGGGGCCTCAACACTCAACACTGAACACTTTCCCTTGTATACTGTTTTCGGTTGAGATAAGGCTCAACGGCTTTTTGGGCCGGCGGATCCTCGACGGGAGGGCGCCGGCCTAACTACTTCCGGGCCCCCGAGGTGGACGAACATGGCAACGCTTGTGATCGTTGGTGCCCAGTGGGGCGATGAGGCCAAAGGGAAGATGGTCGATGTTCTGGGTGACCAGAGCGATGTGGTCGTGCGCTTCAGCGGCGGCAACAACGCTGGGCACACCGTGATCATCGGGGACGCGGAATACAAATTCCACTTGCTGCCGGCGGGCATCCTGCACCCGCACGTCACCGCAGTCCTGGGCAGCGGCATGGTGATTTGTCCAAAGGGCCTGCTTGAGGAGTTGGACCGAACCCTGGCTTTGAAGAGCGACCTGGGAACACTGCGCATCTCCAAAGGCGCGCACGTGGTGTTCCCGTACCACCGCATGCTGGACCGGCTCGAAGAGGACGCGCGCGGCGAGAACAAGATCGGCACGACGTCCCGTGGCATCGGGCCGGCGTATCAGGACAAGGTCGCGCGTCTCGGCATCCGCATCGGCGAGTTCGTGCGGCCCGACGTGTTCCGCACGCGGCTGCGCGAGGTGCTTGCCTACAAAAACCGCCTCTTGGAGATGTTCGGGGAAGCGCCGATTGCCTTGGAGTCCCTCTACGAAGAGTACGCGGCCTACGCCGACCGCCTTCGACCGTACGTGGCCGACACCGACGTGTTGCTCCAGGAAGCGGTGCGAAGCGGCAAGAAGGTTCTGTTCGAGGGCGCGCAGGGCGCCATGCTCGACCTCGATTCGGGCACGTATCCGTACGTCACCAGCAGCCACCCCGTCGCGGGCGGCGCTTGCCTGGGCACCGGCGTGGGGCCCCGGGACATCGACTCGGTGCTGGGCGTGTGCAAGGCGTACGCGACGCGCGTGGGCGAAGGCCCCTTTCCGACCGAGCTCCAAGACGAGATCGGCGAGCGGATCCGAACCGTGGGGCACGAGTTTGGGACCACCACGGGGCGTCCCCGCCGGTGCGGCTGGCTCGACTTGGTCGTGCTTCGCCAAAGCTGCCGGATGAACTCGCTGAGCGGGCTGATCCTCACCCGCCTCGACATCTTCACGGGCTTCGAGTCGCTGCAAGTCGCCACAGGCTATCTGCTGGATGGCGAGCCGTTGGACCACGTCCCCGCCGACACCTGCGACATGGGCCGGGTGGTGCCCGTTTACCAAACGCTTCCCGGTTGGACCGAGGGCGTGCGGGGCGCGCGTTCGATGGACGATTTGCCGCAAAGCGCGCGGGAGTTCATCGCGTTTATCGAGCGGTACACCGAGACGCCGGTCGCCATCGTGAGCGTCGGCCCGGACCGTGAGGAGACCATGGTGGTTCGCCCCGACCTGCTGTGGGGCTGATCCGCCCAAAGTCACGGTGTGCCACGGGCCAGGCGGTATCGTGGATGCGGTCATGGGCAACCTAAGAACGAGTCGGAGCGCGGCGTGTACCCTCGTCGCGGTGGTCGCGGCGTGTGCGGGGGCGCAGGACGCCATGCGTCTTGAGGACGCCGTGCGCCTGGCGCAGGAGAGGAACGGCACGGTGCGCGCCGCGATGCTGGACGTCGAGAGCGCGCACAGCCGCGTGGTTCAAGCACGCAGCGCGTTCCTGCCGACCGTCACCCCGCAGTGGCGCTACGACGACACCCGCCAGACGGGCCCGACATTCCCCAATGCGTTTACCTCTCAGCAGGGACGGGCCGAGGTGTCGGCGTCGTGGCGCTTGCTTGACGCGGGGCAGCGTGGCTGGTCGGTGGACTCGGCCCGGGCCCAGGCCGAGGCTGCGGAACTGAACGCGCTGCAGACGGTTCGGCAGGTGCTCTTCAGCGTGCACCAACAGTTTTACGAGGCGCTCCGCGCCGCCGAGCTTCAGCGCGTGGCCGACGAGCAGGTCCTGCGAGCCAAGAAGATCCTCGAACAGACCGAGGCCCAGGTCGAGGCGAAGGACGCCCCTCGGAAGGACATCTTCCAAGCGCGGGCGGACTACCTCAACGCCACGGTGCAGGCGTTGGTCGCCAAGAACCGAGGGTCCACCGCGCAGGCGAACCTCAAGGCCACCATCGGGTGGGAGGCCAACCGGGGGTTGCCCGCGCTGGCGGCCGGCCACGAGCCTGCGTCGTTTGCCGAGGTGCCGCCGCTCCAGGCGATGCTCGACGAGGGAATGCGGCGCCGGCCGGACCTTCGGGCGCAGCGTTACCAGGTGGATTCGCAGCACGCCTTCGCACGGCGCGCCGACCGCGAATCGGGCGTGACGTGGTCGCTCGACGCGAACTACAGCCGCAGCGTGACCCCGGACACCGCCGACAACCGAACGGTGACCCTGCTGGTGTCCCTCCCCCTGTTCGACGGGGGCCGCTCGCGTGCGGCGGCGCAGGAGGCACGCTTCGCGGTGGACGCGACGCGGAGTTCCCTTGAGCAGTCCGAGCGAGACGCGCTCGCCGAAATCGAGTCCGCGCACTCGGAAATGACGCAAAACGCGCAGCGCGTGGGTGCCGCCAAGGCCGCCCTCGAGGCCGCGCGGGTGAACTTCGAGGCGGCCGTCGAGGCGCAGAAAGCGGGTGCGGCGGGCACCAACGTCGTGACGGTGCAGACCGCCCAGGTCAGCCTGGTCACCGCGGAGTCCAATTTTGTCGAGGCCCTCTACGACGCGCTGATCTCGGACGTGCGGCTGCGGGTCGCCACGGGACAGCCTGTCCCCGGGGAGGTCGTGCGGTGATCGAGGCCATCGACCTGTGCAAGGACTACGTGATGGGGGAGATGGTCGTGCGCGCCCTGCGTGGGGCGACCCTCACGATCCAACAAGGCGAGTTCGTGGCGATCATGGGCCCGTCCGGTTCGGGCAAGTCGACCTTCATGAACCTGATCGGGTGCTTGGACCGGCCCACGTCGGGCATCTGCCGACTGGGGGGCCGCGACGTCGCAGGCCTGAGCGACAACGAGTTGGCCGAGGTGCGCAACCGCTCGATCGGTTTTGTGTTCCAGACCTTCAATCTCCTGCCCCGCACGACCGCTCTCAAGAACGTAGAACTGCCCTTGATGTACGCGGGTGTCCGCGACCGCAATGCGAAGGCGGCACACGCGCTGGACATCGTGGGGCTGAGCCAGCGCATGCACCACAAGCCCAACGAACTCTCGGGCGGGCAGCAGCAACGGGTCGCCATCGCGCGGGCGATTGTGAACGACCCCCTGATCGTGCTCGGCGACGAACCCACGGGAAACCTCGACACCCGGACGTCGGAGGAGATCATCGCGCTGTTCCAAGACCTCAATCGGCAGGGAAAGACCGTTGTGATCGTCACGCACGAAGAGGAGATCGCACACCACACCAACCGAATCGTGCGGTTTCGCGACGGCCGAATCGTGTCGGACGAGGTCGTTGAGGACCCCATCGACTCGCGGGAGGTGCTCAAGTATCTTCCCGACCCCGAGGCACCCGCCCCTCCGGCCCCCGTTCCCACGTTTCAACTGTAGGGGGACTCCGGCTCTCGTTTCAGGCCGAGGTGCTATCGGACGCTGCGCTCGAGGAGCAGGTCGGGGGTGGTGAAGCTCTCGTCCGTCTCGCCGCCGTCGTCCAAGAGGTTCGAACCCACGCTGTACACCGAGTACATCGCGCCATCGGCCCGATACTGGAACGGTTGGCCGGTGAAGGGGTCGACGGCGAGTTCCCCCGAGAAGCCCTTGAGATCGCGCTGTGCAGCCCCTTTGATGCGAATCCGCAGCAGGATCTGCGCTTCGATCACCAGGAGTCGGGTTCGGGCGAGGGTCGCGTCGGAGATCGCCAACAGGGGATCTGCGCCCTCGAAGAACTGCTTGGAGAACCGGCGCCACGGCCTTTCCTCTCCGAGCGCAGGCTTGGCCCGACGGACGGCCCTTGGTTGTTGCGAGGCCTCTGCTAGCCATTGCGCGTGTGCGTCGGCTTCCGCGGCGAATCCCTCGAAGTAGGCGGGTCGCTCCTCGCGATCCTTGCGCTCCATGGCGCGGAGGTAGTCCACCGCATTCTTGACGTCGCTGCCGAGGTTGTTCGTGAGCACCGACGTGTTGTGGGTTCGGTAGGCGTCTTGGACGAGCTGGACACCATGGAGCATCAGCAGGTGTTCGTTCTCGATCATCTGGCGAAGGTTCGGACGCCGCTCGACCATCTTGGCGACCCCCACTGAGAGTGTGGAAAGCGCCCGTGGGCCCATCTGCTCCAGCGTTGGGGCAACCGCCTGGCGCGCCTCATCGACGATCGCAAATCCCAGCGATGCGTCCGTGGCGCTGCCACCCGTGAGATCGAACCCGAACTTCATCGCGCGCGCCGCCGCTCGGGCCGCCACATCCCACCGCTCGAGGGCGACGGCGTCTTGGACCTTCCAAACCAGGCACCGCCCGAGGAGCCGCCAACCGGCCTGGTAGAGGGCCTTCTGGAAGGGCGGGTGCGGGGTGAAGCGGAACGTGCACGGGCGGGAGGTGGCTGCCTCGAGCCTCGCCAAGGGCTGGGCCATCCGCTTGAGCGCGTCTCTGCTGATGCTGTTGGTGAAGTGGACGCGAGCCAGGAGCGGACCGCCAATTGCCTCGGCATCCAGAGCCGCCCGCGCGTACGCGTCAAACGCGTTGTCGCCACCCGTCTGGATCACCGCCGGCTCGGGACGCTCCGCCCAGGCGTGAAAAACCGGTGCCGGTTGTGACCGACATCCCCAGGCCATCGTGGCGCAAATCAAGCCAACGAGCCAGCGCCCATCCGTGGACTGCTGCATGGTTCCATGGTACCGCAGGTATCCTCCGGGCCGTGAAAGGTGTGATTCTCGCTGCGGGCAAGGGTTCGCGGCTGTTCCCCGTCACCAAACACATCCCCAAGCCGCTTCTGCCTCTCGCGAACCGCCCGACGCTGGAATTCGCATTTGATCGGCTCAAGGAGATCGGGGTTCGCGACATCTGCGTGGTGGTGGGTGAATCGGAGGCGCAAATGCGCGAGGCGTTGGGCGACGGTTCGGCCTATGGGGTCCACCTGACGTTTGTGCGCCAGACGGAGCCCAGGGGTCTCGCCCATGCCGTGGGGTTTTGCAGGGAGTTCGTTGGAGCAGATTCGTTCGTGCTCTACCTGGGCGACGCGATGTACAGCGAGGGCTTTGGGGCGTTCGCGAAGCGTTTCACGGAGTCGGGGTGCGCGAACCTCAACATCGTCAAGGCCGTGGACGACCCGTCGCGATTCGGCGTGGCCAACGTGGATGGCGAGCGCATCGTCAAGTTGGTCGAGAAGCCCGCGGTGCCGGAATCCAACCTCGCGATGGCTGGCCTTTACTTCTTTGGACCCCAGATTTGGGAGGTCTTGCCCACTCTGGCCCCCAGCGCCCGCGGCGAGTACGAGATCACGGATGCCATCCAGTGTCTGGTGGATCGCGGTGATCTCGTGTTGGCCGGCGTGTACACGGGCGACTGGTTCGACACGGGCACGCTCGACTCTTTCCTGGAGACCAGCGCGTTGTGGGTGAAAGGGGGCCCGCTGATCGGACCCGGCGCCGATGTGCAGGCCCAAGTCGGTGCCAACGTGGTGATCGGCGGAGGGGCCCGCGTGCGTGCGACGAGCGTTGAGGATTGCGTGGTGCTGCCGGGCGCCGACGTCGAGGTCGAGGGCGCGATCAGGCATTCGGTGCTGGGGGGCGTCGTGCGGTCGCACGGGGATCTCGTGGGCGCGCTCGTGTTCGGCCGCGACCGGTTGTAATGCGTGGCGAAACCCCCTCCAGGCGCGGAAGAAGTCGAACAGATTGGCTATTCCAATCCGTCCTTACGCATGCCGGTTGACCGGAACGAACGTAGCCGTGATCGTCTCGCCCTCCTTTGATCTCGATTTCCGCGAAAAGCGGCGCGCGCTCCATGTGCGGATCGCGGGGCAACTGGATGGGCCGATCCTCGTGAGCGACGAGTTGATCACCGCGCTTGCCCGACGCTCGGGCGGGTTGATGGTGTTGGACCTGTCCAAGGTGCAGACGGTCAACACCGAGGGCTTGGAGGCCCTCGAGCGGCTCGTGGCCAAGGCCGATGCGGCACGGGTCAAGCTCCGCATCGTGGCCCCGTACGGCACGCGCGTCCGCCGCGCCCTGGACCTGCTGCACTTCCCCAATTTCGTGGTCGTGCGGGAAAACCTGGTGCGCGCCCTACGCTTTGGCCGCTGACCCCCCGCTCGGCCCTACTTGCCGATCATGTCGGCGTTGCGGCCGTAGTAGTCGCCGAGCAGGTGCTCGCAGAAGTATTCGAACATCCGGTTCGTGAAGTAACCCTGCATGTCGCCGTACCCGTGCGGCTTGCCCGGCATGATCATCAGGTCGAAGCGCTTGTTCGCCTTGATCAGCGCGTTGACCAGGCGAATCGTGCCCGCGGGGTGCACGTTGTTGTCCATGTCCCCGTGCACCAGCAGCAGGTTGCCCTTGAGGTTCTCCGCGAGTTCGGCGTTCGTCGGGACCTTGATCTCGAACTTCGACACGAACGCGCCGTCTTTGAGCTCCCGAACCTCCTTGAGGCCGTGGTGCTGCTCGGACCAGTTCTGGTTGTACACGTTGTTGTCGTGGTTGCCGGAACTCGACACGCCAACCTTGAAGAACGTGTTGTACGGGGGCAGCATCAGCGCCGCCGCGGTCATGAACCCGCCCCCGGAGTGGCCGTAGATGCCGACCTTGTCGATGTCGACCCACGGGTGCAGCATCGCAAGCTCTTCGATGCCGGCCTTCTTGTCCGCCAGGCCGTAATCGCGCAGGTTGTAGTAGCCGTACGAGTGGTAGGCGTTGGAGCGCTTGGGGTTGCCTCCGCGGTTGCCGATCTGGATCACGATGAACCCGAGCTGCGCGAGGCGCTGGTTCGCCGCGGTCGCCGAGAACGTGCTCGTGACGCTCTCGGTTTGTGGGCCGGGATACACGTTGGCGATGATGGGGTAGCGCTTCGTGGGGTCGAAGTCGAATGGCTTCCACATCACGCCGTAGATGTCGGTGACCCCGTCGGCGCCTTTGACGCTGAACGTGTCCGGCATTTTCCAACCGGTCTCCTGAAGCCGGGAGAGGTCCATCTCCTCAAGATCCATGACAACCTTGCCCTTCCCGTCCCGAACCACGGCCTTGGGCGCCATGTCTGCGCGCGAGAAGTTGTCCACCGAGAACGCGCGCGAAGTGGAGAGCGTCGCGCCGTGATCGGCGTCGCCCGCGTCGAGCAGCGTGAGGTCCGTGCCGTTGAGGTTTACGCGGTACAGGTGCGTGTAGTAGGGGTTTTCGCCGGGCTCTCGGCCTGTCGCCGTGAACCAAAGCTGGCCCTTCTTCTCGTCGATGCCCGTCACGCCCTCGACCCTCCACGCACCGGAGGTCACGACGTTCTTGAGCTTGCCCGCGTGGTCGTAAAGGTAGAGGTGGCCCCAGCCTGTGCGCTCGGACCACCAGACCATGTCGCCGCCAGGTTTGACGTAACGTGCGTTCTGCGACTCCAGAAAGGCGTTCTCGACCGACTCGGCAACCATCGTTTGGATCGCACCGCTGGTCAGGTCCATCTCGACGAACTCGAGGTTGCGCTGCAGACGGTCCCTGCGCACGAACCGGATCTTGGTGGAAGAGCCCTCCTCCCAGTTGATGTCGAACAGGTGCTGGTCCTTCCACTTGTCAACCTTGAGACGGGAGAATTTCTTGTCGTCGCGCGTGAACCCGTACAGCTCCTGCTGGGAGACGTTCTCCTCACCCGGCATCGCGTACTTGTAGGTGGTCAGCGTGGGCCTCGGCTCGCTGAGCGAGTTCACGAGGAACAGATCGGCGAGCTTGCGGGAGTCCGACCGTTGCACGAAGAACGCCTTGGAGTCCTTCGACCACGTGACGTTGGCGCGCACGCGGACCTCTGGGGCCGCGGCCTTGCCGGTATCGCCGACCTTCTGCTGCTGCTCTTCCTGCTGCTGCTGTTGTTGTTGTTGTTGTTGAAATTGGCCGCCTTGGCCGCGCGCGCCAAAGCTGTAGTTCTCGACGCCGTCCTTCGTGAGTTGGACGGGGTTCTTCTCGTCGGCCACGTCTACGAAATACAGATTGTGGTCTTGCGCGTAGACGTACGCCTTGCGGTCGGGCGAGAAGTTGCGAAAGGCATCGGTTGGGCGGACTCCCGAGGGAGGTCCCTGGCGATTCCCTCCCCCTCTGCCTCCGCGGCCCTGGCCTTGCGTCGGGGGGGCATCGACTGCACTCGCCGGCGCCTTGCCGAGGTTCTTCAGCGCTTGCGTTTCGAGGTTGTATTCGAAACGCGTGGTCTCCACGGTGAACGAGATCGTCTTGGCGTCCTTGGAGAACGTGACGGTTGTGACGGGGAAGTTTGTGATGTCGAAGGGCTTCTTCAGCGCCTCCGAGAGCTTGCCCGCCATGTCGGCCGTGTCGAACAGGGGTTTCTTGCTCTTGGCCCCGGGGTCGACGATGGTGAACGTCACGCCGTCCCTGTTGCGCCACATGTACCAGAACGTGTCCGTGTCGTTGATGAAGCGTGCCTGCACGGACGTGCTGTACAGGAACGGACGGAGCGCTTCCGGCGTGAAGCGGTTGGCGAGCGCCCAGTTGGCGCGGTTCGGCTCCAGCCCCGTCGACAGGCCGGTGGCGACGGCGAGGTTTTGCGCGTGGACCGGACCCGACGCCAAGAACAAAGCCGCAACGGCGACTGGAAGCGCCAGGTGGCGCGAAAGATGATTGATGGACATGCCTCCCTCCCAAAGTCGGCTGTAGGGAGATACGCCGCGGGATGCCCCTCTCGTTTCCACCGACTCGAAAACCTTGCCTTCGGAGTGTTCAGTGTTGAGTGTTGAGTGTTAAGCGGGCGTTGGAACTCTTGGGAACCCCGGCCCACACGGCGCGGCCTCAGGCGAAGGGCAGCCGGTTGCGCAGCACGAGCACAGAGCACGGTGCGGAGGTTGCCGTCTCGTAGGCGCAGCTGCCGGCGAACAACCGCTCGACGGGATGGTGGCGGCTGGCACCGAGCATCACGAGGTCGAGCTTGCGCTCCCGGGCTTCTTTGGAGATCACAACCGAGGGGCGACCCGCGCCCGCGATGGGAACCACGTGTTCGGCGCAGCCCGCGAGGCGTGTGGCGGCTTGCTCCGCGACCCTCAGCGCTCCAGACTCGCCCTCCTCCGGCAAGATCCACCCCGGCCACCACGGCATGGGATCGACGCACAAGGTGTACAGCGTAGAGAACACCTTGCGCGAAACGGCCTCCAGGCTTTGCACGGCGAGATCGGCGCCCTGAGAGCCGTCGACGGCCACGAGCGCCGAGAGCTTGTCCGTCCGCGTCAACCGATCGTGGCTGCCCCCCGGCGGAGTCTGCTCGTAATGTTTTCCCACGAGCACAGACGTGGGGCTGTGCAGCACGAGCCGACGCGAGATGCTGCCGAGGAGAAGCGCCACGAGATTGTTGTCGAGGCCGCTGCCGACGACCACCAGATCGGCTTCCCGTTCCTTGGCCAAGAGGCTGATCTGTTCTGAGGGGTTGCCCTCCAGCACCACGCCCTCCGCGTGGACACCTCCGTTCTCCAGCCGCCGCACGATCCGCTCGACCGTCTGTTCGGACACCGCGCGCTGGACGCGCAGGTTCTGGGCGATCCATCCATCGACGATTCCCATGGCCTCGGGCATGCTGCCCACCCCCACAGGCGCCTGAAGGTACGTTGCCATCGCGACGACCACCGACGCGCCGGGCGGGAGGGGCAACTTGATGCAAACCGCTTCGGCGACATCGGCCTCGATGGAACCATCCGTCGCAAGGATAACGCGCATGGGAATTGACTCTGACTCTACGTGACCTCGCAAGCGACGCCAAGACGGCCCTTTCCCGTCCTCAAAACCGCCGACGCCCGTGCCCAAGCAATGGACGCGAAAAGGCTGACCCCGAAGATCCGACTTGAAGGCCCGGGGCTCGTGCGCAAGCATACGGATGGTCCAGCCAACAAGGGTGGACAAGGAGGAAAATCCGATGATCACGCGTTACGCACCGACAGAGCGGTTCCGCAACCTAGACCGCTTCAGCCAGATGATGGATGAACTGTTCGGTGGCGGAGACGCTCTCAGCACTCCGTGGACCCCCGTGGTCGACGTGAAGGAGAGCGCAACGCAGTTGACGCTCGTGGTGGAGCTGCCCGGGCTTGCCAAGGAGGACGTCGACGTAGAAGTGCTAGGCGACATGCTGACGATCAGTGGAAGGCGGGAGCTCAAGGCCGAAGAGCGCCGAGAGGAGTTCGTGCGGATCGAGAGGAGCTACGGGAGCTTCAAACGCTCGTTCCGGTTCGATATCCCCGTCCAACCCGAAGATGCTGTCGCGCGGTTCGAGGGCGGTGTACTCACCGTGGTCGTTCCGAAGGTCAAGGCGGTCGCACCCCGAAAGGTGGCGATCGACAAGGGCTAGCACACCCGCAGGGCCGACCGCCTCCGGTTTCCCCCAAACTGCCGGTCGGCCCTCAGGTTTCCCTAGACGGGCCGCACGACGCACATCACCCGCAGCCCCGTGGCCGATTCGACGGGGGCGAGGGTGGCGGCGATCTGGAGTTCCCTGCCGAGCCGGTGCAACCCAACGGTGGAGATGTGGTCTCCCATGCGTCGCCGATCGGCGCTCTTCACGTAGTCTTCTCGGTGGCCGGCGTGGGTGGTGTGGTACCTGTCCGGAATCAGCGTGTTGATGGATTTGCCCTCCAGCGTGCCCGTCTCGTAGCCGAACAGATCGCACGCGGCGAGGTTGGCGGACTCGATCATTCCATCCGCGAGCATGATCAGGATGGCGTCGGGCGCCTTCTCGATCAGGCGTCGATGGTAGTCCGCCTCGGAGCCGTCACCCTGGTTGTCGTCCCTCTTCTGCAGTTCCTCGATAAGCTGGCGGTTCTTCTCGCGCAACTCCTCGATCAGCGTCATCGTTTGATCGCGGATGTAGTTCGCCACGAGCTCCGTGCGGTTGAGTGGACCGAACTTGATTCGGACGCGCCCCCAGTACGTCGCCACGGTTGCCTCGCTGATGCCGAGCTCCTGGGCGATCTGGGTATCGGTATGGCCCGTGCCGGCAAGGTCGAGCAGTTGGCGCTCACGGTCTGAGAGGGTCTTCTGTCGCTCCATGGTTGTCCTAGACGGGAGCATACATCGGATTGGTTGCCTCTCGTAGGATTCGCCATCCACGATGAGGCGACCGGTGCGAGGATTCCCTTTTATGCAGCCTACCGGTCGAGAAACCCGCGGATCGCCGCGAGGGTTGCCTCTCCCACGTGGTGCTCGATGCCTTCGGCGTCGGCCTCCGCTTCGGCCTCGGGAACGCCGATGCGCTTGAGGAACACGACGACCAACTCATGCCGGCTGCGGGCCTCCTCCGCGATCTTGCGGCCGGCAGCCGTGGGCACCACCCCGCGGTAGGGACGAGAGGTTACCAAACCTTCCCGCTCAAGCCGCGCGAGCACCTTGGCGGCGGTCGTGTGGCTGACCTGCATGGCGCGCGCAAGGTCCACCGCGCGTGCCTCTCCCGCCCCGGCGCGCAACTCGTCGACCATCTCGAGGTAGTCCTCGGCGGTCTCCTCGGCGTGCGCGGCGCGTGCCCGCGCAAACCCGTTCAAGATGACGTTTCGGGCCATATGCACAGTCTAGACGAGTTTCAAACCAGGGTTGCATCTTTAGCCTGATCTTGAGAATTTCGTCCACTTACCTTGAGTTTCAATCCAGCCATGGCTATAATATAGAGCAGAGGGTCTTTTTTGGGGACTGGGGCAGATGGAGATGGAGATGAGTGATGCGACACCGCGAGGCACGAGTAGATTGGGGCACTCCACTCCCGAGTCCCCGTTGACGACTCCTCCCTCCCCAGTCCCCACCCACTTGAGCGACCTTGGGCAGGGCGAGCGGGGCGTCATCGTGCGCGTCGGGCTCAAGGGCGCGGAGCGGCGGGCGTTGCTTGACCTCGGCTTCGTTCCGGGCACGTCGGTGGAGCGGCTGTTTCAAAGCCCCTTGGGAGATCCCACGGCGTACCGTCTGCGATCGACCGTGGTCGCCCTTCGCCGCAGCCAGGCCGAGGCCATCGAGGTGCAGCGCTGCAACCCCTGAAGGTGTTGGACCCCTCGCCCACGGCGTGCGGCGGATGCACGCGCTGCCCGACCGGCGCGTTCGAGCGGTACGGCGTCGACAGCGCGGGCGCCGACGCGGTGGTCGCGCTCGCGGGCAACCCGAACACGGGCAAGAGCACGGTGTTCAACGCCCTCACCGGCCTCCGCCAGCGCGTGGGAAACTGGCCGGGCAAGACCGTATTGCGCGCCGAAGGGGGATTTCAGGCCGGTGGAACCAAGTTTCGGCTCGTGGACCTTCCCGGCACGTACTCGCTGCTGTCGAACAGCCCCGACGAGGAGGTCGCGCGCGACTTCATCCTGTTCGGCGAACCCGACGTGACCGTGGTCGTGGTTGACGCCACGGCCCTTGAGCGCAACCTGAACCTCGTGCTCCAGGTTGCCGAGATCACTTCGTCCGTGGTCGTGGCGCTCAACCTGATGGACGAGGCCGAGCGCAACGGCCTGACCATCGACCACCGTGCGCTGTCCCGCGATCTCGGAGTGCCCGTCGTGCCGATGGCCGCGCGCCAGGGCCAGGGCGTGTCCGAACTGATCAGCACGATCGTCGGGGTGCTCGACGGCGAGATCATGTGCGACCCGCCCCGTATCGTGCGTTACGACAGGGCCACGGAGACCGCGATCGGGGAGATCCAGGGAGCGCTGCTCGAGGATTACCCCCATCTGGCGAACGCCCGATGGGTGGCTCTCCGCCTGCTGGAGGGCGACGCCAGCATCCAGCGCGAGATCGACGAGGGCACGCTCGGGAGCATCAGCCACCCCGCCGAGGGCATGCAGGTGGCTGCCAAGGCATGAGCCACCTCGCCGAGGTCGTGGGGCGGCACCGGGCCGTGGATGGCACCGACCGGCACGACCGTCTTGTGGAGGCGCTGTTCGCCGAGGCGGGGCGCATCGCAGACCGTGCGGTGACCCGCGACGGCCAGCGCGCCAAGCAGCACCTCGATCAGGTGTTCGACCGCGTGCTCACCAGCCGCGTGTGGGGCCTGCCAACCATGGGGTTGCTGTTCGCGATGGTGTTCTGGATCACCATCGAGGGCGCCAACGTGCCGTCCGCGATGCTGGCGGACCTGCTGACCGATCGGTTCTACAAGGTGCTGCACACCGGCGCCGAGGCGATCCACCTGTGGCCTTGGCTCAGCGGTCTGCTGATCGACGGGGTGTACCTGTCCACCGCGTGGGTGATCAGCGTGATGCTGCCGCCCATGGCGATCTTCTTCCCCCTATTCACGCTGCTCGAGGACTTCGGGTACTTGCCGCGCGTGGCGTTCAACCTCGACCGCGCGTTTCGCTGGGCCGGGGGGCACGGCAAGCAGTCGCTGAGCATGATGATGGGCTTTGGATGTAACGCCGCCGGCGTGGTGGCCACGCGTATCATCGGCAGCCCGCGCGAGCGCCTGATCGCGATCCTCACCAACAACTTCGCGATCTGCAACGGCCGCTGGCCGACGCTGATCCTGGTGGGCACGATCTTCATCGGTGCCACCGTGCCGCCCGCGGTGGCGGGAATCGTCGCGGCCGCCAGCGTGATGGGCGTGGCGGTGCTGGGAATCGTGGTGACCCTGCTGGTGTCCCGCTTCCTCACCAAGACGATGCTGAAGGGCGAGGTGTCCACGTTCGCGCTGGAACTCCCCCCCTACCGGCCCCCGCGTATCATGCGCACGCTCGCGACGTCGATCATCGACCGCACGATGATCGTGTTGTGGCGTGCGGTAGTGATGGCCGCCCCCGCCGGCGCGGTGATCTGGCTGATCTCGAACCTGTCCCTCGGCGGGCGCACGATTGCGGATTGGATGGTGTCGGGCCTCGACCCGTTTGGGGTGGCGCTCGGCCTCAACGGCGTGATCCTCGTGGCGTACATCGTGGCGATCCCCGCCAACGAGATCATCATCCCGACGATCCTCATGCTGACCCTCAACCTCGCCCGCTCCGGCGTTGCGGGCCAGGGTGTGATGCTCGAACTCGACGCGCAAGCCACCGCGCACGTGCTCAAGGGCCTGGGCGGGTGGACGCTGCTCACCGGCATCAACCTCATGCTTTTCAGCCTCCTGCACAACCCGTGCAGCACCACGCTGCTCACGATCTACCGCGAGACGGGAAGCAAGCGGTGGACGTTCGTGTCTGCCGTGCTTCCGCTGGCGCTGGCGTTCGCCACATGCTTCCTCACCGCCACCGCCGCCCGGCTCTTGGGCTGGGTGTAAGGGCGCAGGGCTGAGGACTGAGGCCACCAGGTACCCTCCCACCGTCCATGGATGCGCCCGCCATCTCCATCCGCCAAGCAACTCCCGACGAGAGGGAAGCCCTTGGGACCGAGATCGCCCACCCCGCGTGGCTCGGTGCGTTTCGCCATCTCCTGCCGATCGAGGCGATGCAGGCCCATTTCGACGGTGAACTCGAGGTCACATGCGACTACTGGTCGCAACGCGGCGAGCGATGGGAGGGATTCGTCGCCGAGGCCGAGGGACGGCGCATTGGGCTGGTCACGCTCGGCGCGTACGCGGGCGGCGATGGCGAGATTCGAGCGCTGTACGTCGTCCCCGACTGGCAGGGCAAGCAGGTCGGGAAGCGGCTGTGGGAGTTCGCCATGGATCGGTTCGCCGCACGCTCGGTGAAGGTGGTGCACGTTTGGACCCTCGCGGGCGCGGCATCGGGCAGGTTCTACGAAACCATGGGATGCCACCCCATGGGTACCGGCACCCTCTACCTCGGCCCCCACTCCGCGACGTGCATGCACTACCGCAAAGATCTGTAGGGGTACTCCGGTAATCGAGTAGTCCCCCGACACGTCAGCCTCTTGCATAGTGGCGCGGACGTCCCCGTCTGCGAAGAGCAAGCCACGGCCCTGGCAAGGCGGACCTCGCAGCTTCACCACCCCCGACGCGCCCGCCTTCGCAGCAATCCACCGGGTTGAAGTGACCAGAGCGGGTTGGGCGTACGGCCAGCGTCCCCCTCGCCCCGCCCCGGGGAGAGGGGACAGGGGTGAGGGGGACCTTGGAGTCGCTGCTCGGCCCTCCACCTCACCTACTTCGGAGGGGGCTTCACTGCAACAGCCTCCCCCTCGCCAGGTCTAGAACCGTGTTCCGCGACAGCCC
>CAYJMZ010000028.1:0-15966 GCA_964370995.1 uncultured Fimbriimonadaceae bacterium
CCCGAACAAGGCGCAGGTCGAGATCAACGTGCGCCCGACCGTTTTCACCCCCGGGAAGACCGGCATCGACTACATCACCGTGCGGGGCTTCGACCTGCGCAACGCCGCCACCAACTGGGCGCCGCCCTCCGCCGCGCAGTACGGGATCGTCTCCGCCTACTGGTGCAAGGGCTGGATCATCGAGGACAACGAGATCAGCTACTCGAGGTGCTCCGGCGTCGCCTTGGGGAAGTACGGCGACAAGTTCGACAACACGAACGACGCGGGCTCGGCCGACCCCTACACCGATTGCGTGCGTCGCGCGCTCAAGAACGGCTGGAACAAGGCGACGGTAGGCGGCCACATCGTCCGCAACAACCACATCCACCACTGCGAACAGACCGGGGTCGTCGGCAGCCTCGGCTGCTCTTTCAGCAAGGTCACCGGCAACGAGATCCACGACATCCATATCCGGCAGCTCTTCGGAGGGGCGGAGATGGCGGGCATCAAATTCCACGGGGCGATCGACGTCGTCATCAGCGGGAATCACATCTACCGTTGCGGTGACGCCGCCGGCATCTGGCTGGACTGGATGGCCCAAAACGCACAGGTGACGGGGAACCTGCTTCACGACAACACGGGCGGCTGCGGCGACATGTTCTTGGAGATGCAGCATGGGCCGATCCTCGTGGCCAACAACCTCTTTCTATCCCCTCGGCTGTCGGCCTGCCTGAACTCCCAAGGCATCGCTTTTACGCACAACCTGCTCATAGGGCCGATCGCCAATGCGCGTGGCGACGATCGCAGTACGCCGTTCCAGAAGGCTCATTCCACGGAGTTCGCCGGGCTCTACAAGGCCACAAACGGCGACAGTGGCGACCACCGCTTCTACAACAACCTGTTCGTCGCGCCCAGCAAACTCGAGGCGATCGACAACTCGGTTCTGCCCTGCTTCGTGGCCGGCAACGTGTTTACCAAGGGCACGCAGCCATCGAAATTCGACGTCGACGCGTTGCTGAGGCCCGATTTCGACCCCGGGACCAAGCTCGTCAAGAAGGCTGGAGGCTGGTATCTGGAGATCAACGTCGATTCGAAGTGGGCTTCCGAGGGGACCCGCAAGCTGGTGACGACCGAACTCCTCGGAAAAGCCCTGGTCCCCAGCTTGCCCTTTGACAACCCGAACGGGTCTCCGCTGAAGATCGACACAGACTACTTCGGCAACCTCCGCAATCCGAACAACCCGTTCCCGGGCCCGTTCGAGGTCACGCAGGGCGGCAAGAAAGTGTTCAAGGTCTGGCCGAAGGGGTGATCGAGGGGGATTCGGGGTTTAGAGGCGATACTCAAGAAGGGGCTTGTACCCTATGTTCTCGCGCCGCGGACGTTTCCGATCCCGTGCCACCCTCATCTTGGGGGTGCGCTAGGTGAGAACTCTCGGCGAAAGCACCCCCGACACGAGGGTGGCACGGTTGCGTCGGCCTTCCTCAGCACCCTGCTACGGCGAGACGAACTCGACCCCGAGGAAGGCGCAGAGCAGCTGCAGGTCCGCGGAATGGTGGCCGTGAGCGAGGGCGACGTGGTGCGGAAAGCCCTGCTCGAGCACGATCCGGTTTAGCTCCTTGTACTGTGGGACGCGCAGGTCGGCCGCGCTGTACCTCATGCCCTTGGCCGTGTCGGGAGAGCTCTCACCCTCGAACGCGAGCAGCACGAACCTGCCGTCGGGCCTTTGCATGAGTCCGATGCCGGTCTTGGGACCATAGGCGAACTGCCCCACGAGCGACGGGCCCACCTGCTTGCCGACTTGCTCCACGACTGGGTGGAAGGCGATGGTGTCGCACGGGCCGCACGCGCATTCGCCGGCCATAGCGCCGCACACGCCGATGCCGCAATGGCCAAGCTGGACGACATCCGAGCCGCCGGTGTAGTTCACGAAGTCCAGGCAATGCGCGGCCGTGCCGGAAAGCACGGAGCCCATCGTTTGCGCCACGGCGATCGGCCAGTCGGACTCGCAGGCGATGGCGGTCAGGTCGGCGTTGGTGAGCAACAGGGTCATGGCCAGGCACGCGCTGGTGCCGATGGGGTCATTCAGCATCTCGGGCCAGCAGCGAAAGGCGGCGGATGTGTAGCCGTTGGCGCGGACGATGGCCCGGTAGGCGTGATACAGCCGGGAGGCCCTTTCGATCGCCTCGAGCGGAACCTCGACCTTGCGCCCGATCGGGATTTCCTCCGCCAGCGCGCGAACCTCCTCATCGGTGAAAGCGCTTTCCCCAAGGTAGCCAGTCGCATGGCCAGTCTTGTAGGTCTCCATCACGGCCGTCAGGTCCACGGTGTCCACGCGCGTGCCGAAGGTGTTCGCGAACGCGATCTGGTCCCCGGTCGCGGAATGGAACCCCCCGGGCGAGTCTCCGAAGCGCCCCAGAAAATCGCGGCGGAGCCACTTGATGGTGGCCGCGACTCGGATGAGGCGATCCAGCTCGGCCTTGAACGGTGCGCCCTCCACCGGCCCCGGAAGGGTGGCTATGGGCCGGCTGAGGCGCTTGGCCACGTAGTTGTTCATGATCACGCCGCACCACGCGTTGTTCGCCCACTCCGTCGTGGAGGGCTCGGGATCGGCGGCGACGGCGAGCGGCACCTTCGCGAGGTGGGGATGCGTCGCAAGGGTCAGGAACACCTGCCCGTTAGGGAACGCCACGTTGACGATCAGGATCAAGTCCACCTTGGCCGCGGCGAACCGATCCGCCGCCCCCATCGCCTCGTGCGGCCCGAAGATCCGACCCTCGATCAACGAGCGGGGGTCTATCTCGCCGCTCTTCAACAGCCTTTTGAAGTGCGCCCGGATGGCGGCTTCGGTGCGGTCCTTGGCCTCCGCGCTGAACACGTCGATGGCGTTGACGAGCACCCCCAGAGTCGGGGCGGGCCTAGGTTGCGGCTTGATTGTCAACATGGGTTCTCCGTCAATCCGTGCAACTGGCCTACGACAACCCATCGACTGTCCACGAGATGCGCGTTGGCGGGTGAATTATACTGTCGGCCCGGCCGTTCAACCGAAGCGCCTGGGGGATGCCACGACACCTCCACCCAAAGCGGTACGATGCTGTCGGTTGCGCGAGGCGCGAAGGACCATCACCGATGCGTGGAAAAGAGCTGAGACTGCGTCGTTTGTTCGGAAAGGGAAAGGCCGTGATCCTGCCCATGGACCACCCGGTCTACTTCGGCCCCATGCAGGGCATCGAAGACCCCAAGGATCTCGTACGAGACGTGGCTTCGACGCCCACCGACGCGGTCTTG
Organism: uncultured Fimbriimonadaceae bacterium; assembly: GCA_964370995.1. GTDB lineage: Bacteria > Armatimonadota > Fimbriimonadia > Fimbriimonadales > Fimbriimonadaceae > JAMLGR01. The sequence continues at coordinate 3,265 of CAYJMZ010000028.1, forward strand.
CTCACGCTCGCGACCCTGAACAAGGTCGTGGAGCACATCGGGGGCCTGGGCACGATTGCCCGCATCGACGGGACCCACACTCGGCTCGGCACACACCTCGACAGGATCGACTGCATCTCATCCGTCGAATTGGCCGTCGCCTCGGGCGCGGACGCGTGCGTAATCAATGTGTTCGTCGGTGTGGACAATGAGGAAGGGCTGCTGCGCAAGCTCGGCAATGTGGCGGAAGCCTGCGAAAAGTGGGGTTTGCCCCTGGTCGCGGAGATGATTCCGATCGGAGCGCTGGCCGCCCATTACTCGCCCGATGCCAAGCGCTTGAGCGAGGACGAGCTTACGGAGCAGATTGCCCTCGCCACGCGCGTCGGGGCGGAGATCGGCGCGGACATCGTCAAAACGAACTACACGGGTTCGCCCGAGAGCTTCCGGCACGTTGTTGAAACGGCCACCGTGCCCGTCATCGTGGCCGGTGGGCCGGGGGGCGACACCGACGCGGGTCTGCTTCAGCTCGTCGAGGAGTGCATGAAAGCCGGGGCGGCAGGGGTCGTCTTCGGTCGGAACGTGTGGAAACGGCCCAATCGGGTGGAGGTTCTCAGGGCGATGTGCCGAATCGTGCACGAGGGAGTCCCGGCGGAGGCGGCGCTCTGACCAGCCGCGAGCGGGTCTTGACGGCGATCGATCGGCGCATGCCCGACCGCACGCCTGCCGACTACAAGGCCGAGCCCGAAGTGAACGCCCGCATGAAGGCGCACTTCGGCGTTTCGGAGTACGAGGACCTCCTGAAGGCGCTGAAGGTCGACATCCGCAGGCTCAACCCGCGGCAGATCGCCCGGTTTGACAGGGAGTTGGGCGGGGGCGTGTTCGAGGACTTCTGGGGCATCCGGTCCACCCACATGAAGGCCTCGCACGGCAGCTACGACATGCACGTGCACACGCCCGTGTGGGACGCCGAGAGCGTCGCGGACCTGGAGAAGCACGATTGGCCGTGGCCGGACATCTTCGACTACTCGGTCATGAAGGGGCAGCGGGCCGCGTGGGGCGACGAGTTCGTGATGTACGAGGGCGCGGACCTGTTCACCCGCCCTCAGATTCTTCGCAACATGGAGAACCTGCTGATGGACATGGCCCTCCGGCCCGACATGGCGCACTACGTCCTTGACAGGTTCACCGCGTTCTACTGCGAAGACGTCGCGCGCGCCTTCGAGGCAACCGACGGCCAGATCGACCTCTACTGCGAATGGAGCGACTTCGGAACGCAGAGGGGCCTCATGATCTCGATCCCGATGTTCCGGGAGTTCATCGCGCCCTGCCTCAAGCGGCTGATCGACACCGTGCACCGCTGCGGGGGGAAGTTCATGCTGCACAGCTGCGGGGCGATTCGGGAGTTGATCCCCGACTTCCTGGCGCTCGGCGTCGATGCCTTGGACCCGATCCAAGTCGCCGCGGAAGGCATGGACCCCGCCGGGTTGAAGCGGGATTTCGGCGACCGGTTGACCTTCCACGGGGGCGTTTGCACGCAGCACACCCTGCCGTTCGGCACCCCAGACGAGGTGCGGGAGGCCGTTCTGGACCGTGTCGCCACACTCGGCAAGGGCGGAGGCTACATCCTCTCCTCCAGCCACGACATCAGCGCCGACACGCCCACGGAGAACGTTCTGGCGATGTACGAGATGCCGCTGAGGGAGTGCTCATAGGATTTACGATTTACGATTTCCCATGCCTCCGCAGCCCCGCTGTGGAGGCTTTCGTTACGGCTGGCCAGGTAAGCCTCCACGATACGACTGTGGGGGATTCCCATGCCTCCGCAGCCCCGCTGTGGAGGCTGTCGCTACGGCTGGCCAGCTAGCGGATTGGGAATTACGAATCTGCATCGACCGTGATCGATGATGAGCGCTGACATGCCAGCCCCGATAGCCAAGGGCCCGATCTTGTGCGTGGGCCAGATCGTGGCGGACCTCGTCGTGCGCCCGGTTGACCGCCTGCCTGTCCCCGGACTCCTCGACCTCGTGGAGGACATCCAGTTCGTTCCGGGAGGGTGCGCCTGCAACACCGCCTGCGTGCTGGCCAAGCTGGGCGCCCCGACCAAGATCTGCGGGCTCGTTGGATCCGACGCGTTGGGGGGCACGGTCCTATCCCTGATTGCCGGATACGGCGTCGACATCAGCTGTGTCGAGCGATCCGACGAGTTGCCCACCTCGGCGGTCCTCGTGCTCGTGGACAGCCAGGGCCAGCGCTCCTTCCTCTATCGCCCCGGCTGCAACGAGGCGTTCAGAGGCGGTCGGGGGTTGGAGGCGGCGCTCAAGGGCTGCGGCATCGTCCACGTCGGCGGGGCGATGAAGCTGCTGCACCTGGATCTGGCGGCGCTGTTGCAGCGGGCCCGCAGTGCGGGGGCCCTAACCTCGCTGGACACCGACTGGGACCCGAGCGGAAAGTGGCTTGACCACCTCGGGCCCTCGTTGCCATTTGTGGACGTCATGTTCACCAACGAGGAGGAGGGTGAGCGGCTCACGGGAAGGCAGGGCGCGGACACCATCGGCGCTTGCCTGCTGGGCATGGGCCCGAAGAGCGTGGTGGTCAAGCAGGGCGAGCGCGGGGCGACCCTTGTGTCGGAGGTGGGCGCCCACCAGTATCCCGCGTTCGAAGTCGCGGTGCTCGACACCACCTGCGCAGGTGATGCCTTTGTCGCGGGGTTCCTACTCGGCGTCCGAGAGGGTTTCTCAGCCGAGCGCTGCATGACCCTCGCCAACGCCTCCGGCGCACTATGCACGACCCGCCTTAGCCACCACGGGGTGGATTCGCTGGACGCGGTTCTGGAACTCGTTCGCACACATGAGCGGCCGTCCAAGCGTTGAGAGTCACTCTTCCTGCTTCAGTTGACCCCGCCCGCTCACCCATGCCTCCGCAGCCTCGCTGTGGAGGGCTTACCTCGCCAGCCGGAACGAAAGCCTCCACAGCGGGGCTGCGGAGGCATGAGGAGACATCGAATAGCTCATTTCCTCGGTTGTCCCTTAAGATAGGAATCAGGCGTGAACACGGCAAGCTGGCAGGAAATCGTGCTGTTGTTTCTCTTCGCGGGATTTCTCCTGTGGAAGATCGCTCAGGCGCGGGCGGGGAAGGAGATTTTCATTCGGAGGATCCCGGGACTGCAGGCCATCGACGAGGCGGTTGGACGGGCGGCGGAGATGGGCGTGCCGATTCTGTTCCAGCCCGGCATCGAGTCGTTCCGGGAGATTCAGACGCTGGCCGCCCTGGGCATCCTGCAATATGTCGCGAAACAGGCGGCGAGGCTCAACGTGCCGATCTTCGTCACGACACCCCAGCCCGTGATGGTCCCAACCTGCGAGGCCATCCTCGAGACCGTCTTCCAGGCAGAAGGGAAGCCGGAGTTGATCCACTCCTGCTCGGTGAGGTTCGTGTCGCCGGCCAACGATCTGGCGGCCCTCGGCACCGTGGCGCTGATCAACGACCAGAAGATCGCCAGCGTGTGCTACTTCGGAAGTTACGACTACACCTCGCTGCTTTACACCGAGGGCGGCCAGATGGCAGGGGCGATGCAGATCGCCGGAACCGCCGACTACTACCAGATCCCGTTCTTCATCGCGTCCTGCGACTACGTGGTGATGGTCGACGAGCTGTTTGCCAGTTCGGCGTACCTCAGCCGCGATCCGACGATGCTGGGTGGGGTCGTGGCGCAGGATTACGGGAAGCTGACCCTCGTTGTTCTGCTGATCGCGGGCGTTCTTGCGGTCACCGTGTTTGGGGTGCATAACCCGCTCGACTTCATTGAGAGGGTGCTTGCCCCATGAAGACCACGCGGAAGCGGCTTCTCATCGCGGCGGTTACCTTCCTGGCCGGTTTGTACTTCGTGTTGGAGTTCCTCGTGCCGCCGACGATTCCCGGCACGAACACCACCGGAGTCGTGCTCGCCGCCACGCCGGCCAGCGTCACTCTGGCCAGCGGGGCGCGCGTGGACATCTCCCTCGACCACAAGCCGTTCTCGAAGCGTCAGACGTCATCAGGCACGACCGAAACGTTGGAGTACGCCACACGCGATCTTCGGGCGGGGATGCGGGTGTCCTTCCTCCAGCCCGACATTCACCAGGAGACCATCAGGTCGGTCGACTACGGCAGCGTCACGCTCAACGTGGGGGGCGTTTCCCAGACGGTTGCGCTCGGCAAGGGCGTGGTCATCGCGCACCACAATCGAGCCGGCGGGCCGGATGAGATCGAGAACTACGAGGTCCGCTTCGGTCAAACCGTGACCATCGGGAAGAGCGCGTTCTTCATGGATCACCGGGACACGTCTGCGCAGTTCAACAACGTGATCCTCACCCTCGCGGTCGGCATGGGGCTGTTCAGCCTGGCCTACGTCAACGGAAGGAAGCTTCGGCGGCGCGAAGAGGATTGGTACGCCGCCATCTTCTTCTTTGCAGCGACGGTTCTCGGGGTGGTCACGGGGATCTTCAAGTACTACCCGGCGGGCAGCCTCGAGCGCGGGGTGAGCGATCTGGTGATCTTCCGGTTCATCACAACGGTCGCGTCGAGCATCTTCTCGCTGCTCGCGTTCTACATGGCGAGCGCCGCCTACCGGGCCTTTCGGATCCGCTCGAAGGAAGCGGCCCTGATGATGGTCTCGGCGCTGATCGTCATGCTGGGCCAGACGCCGTTTGGGATGTACCTGACCGGCTGGATGGGCGAGAGATACAGCTATCTTTGGTTGCCGAACATCGCCGGCTGGCTCCTCCGAACGCCGATCACCGCGATGTTCCGGGGCCTGATTCTCGGCATCATGGTCGGCGCGATCGCGACGGCGCTCCGGTACTGGCTGAACCTGGAGAAATCCGCGGCGATGGGTGACGACGCGTGAAACGGGTGTTCTTGGCTCTGGCCAATCTCTCGCGGCGCAAGATCTATCTGATCCTGTTTCTCGGGGCGGCGATTCCGTTCTTCGTTCCCTTTGAGATGCCGATCTACGTTTGGAGGGAGACGAGGTCCGTGTTCGATCTCGTCGAGTCGTGCCCCGAGGGTAAGGTCGTCGCGATTTCGAGCGAGTGGATCGCCGGCTCTCAGGGCGAGAACTGGCCGCAATACGAGGCGGTCGTCAGCCACTGCATGCTGAGGGGCATCAAGCTGCTCGTGTTCGCCAGCAGCGAAGCCGATCCGATCGCGCCGGAGATGTCGGAGTTCATCAACAAACGCCAGGCGGCTCTGTACGGCCGGAAGTACGGCGTCGATTGGGTGCAGCTCGGCCTTGCCAAGGGAGGCGCGCCCGTGATGGCCCAGATCGGGCGTAGCCTCAAATCGGTGTACGCCATCGATTTCTACGGGAACTCGACGCGGGACTACGAGAAGCTGCCGATGCTGCGGAACGTGAGCAGCCGCCGCGACTTTCACCTGTTCATGTCGATCACCTACCAGCCAGTGACCGACTGGCTGCTGTGGCTCGATCCGACGGGGAAGACCCCCATCGCGTTCGGTTGCGCGGGCATCACGACGACGGGCTACTACCCGTACCTGGCAAGCGGCCAGATGAAGGGCATGCTTGCCGGGGTTCGCGGCGCGGCCGAATACGAGAAGCTCGTGCGGGACAAGTACGGGGACCGGTACAACACCTCCGATCTTAGAGGGAACAAGCTGCTCGTGCCACTGGCGTTCGGGCACCTCGTGATCATCCTGCTCATCGTCTTGGGAAACCTTGCGGCGAGGCTGAAGGACAAAGGAGCGGTCCAGCCGTGAGCTACTGGGCCCAAAACTGGTCGGCTTGGGTGGGCGCGTTTCTCGTACTCGCAATCTACAGCTACCTGTGGCGGGACAACGCGCTCTACCGGATCACGATGCAAGTGTTCATCGGGGTCAACGTCGGCTATCAGGTGGTGATCCAGTGGCGAGACATCCTTTATCCGCAATGGTGGATCCCAATGATCGACGGCTTCCAGGCGCTGTTCATGGGCGGATCGGGCTCTCCCTGGGGCGCGCTCTGGGCCGTTGCCGGCTTGCTCGGGCTGTTCTGGTACTTCCAGATGAGCCGCAAGCTGATGTGGCTCAGCCGCATCGTGATGGGGGTGATGATCGGGATCACGGCAGGTGTGACGATCAAGTCGCAGCTCGGGACGAACCTGCCCCAGCTGGCAGATTCCTTCCGGCCTCTGGGTCCGAGCGTCGTGGGTCCCCAGCCTCGAAGGCTGTTCTCACTGCCGTCCTCTGGCGTGGCCGCCGCGATCGACTCCGGCCTCGGGTTCTTCTCTAGCGGCCGCCAGCTGGTTTGTGTGGAGACGCTCGGCGGGACCGAACTCTGGCGGGCACCGGTAGCGGCGGTTGGCCCCTTGGAGCGCAGCGGGAACCGGGTGCTGGTGCCCATTTCGGGTGCGACAACGGTTCTCGACGTGTCGTCTGGCGCGGGCGCGACCTTTGAACCGACCGGACTTTGGCATGTCGCGACGGGCCTCTACTGGCAAAGGGCGAAGATCGCCGACATCGTGGGCTCCCCAATCGAGTATGCGGAGGTCGACGGGCACTTGGCGATCGCGCCGGTACGGGACGGCCTGGACGCCTTTCAGATTCCTGGCGGGAAGCGGGTTTGGCACCTCGATACTCCTCCAGTGGCAGGCCTAGCTCTTGCCCGGGGCGCTCTGGTGTGCGTCCAAGGAAGTTCGCTGATCCGGATCGACGCTCTCAGCGGCCGATTAACGGGTCGGTTCCCCCTACCCGGTCGCCCACAGGGACCGCCGATCGTTTGCCGCTTTCCCGAGCCCCTCGAGGACCAGCAGTACGCCGTCGTGCCTTTGGAGGGCAACGGTGTTGTCGCCATCCAGATCATGGCGAACCCAGGCTTCGATCGGCAGGCGGGGGAGGTGCTCTGGTCTACCAAACTCCCGTTCCAGCCGAGGTTCGGGCAGAGCGTCGAGGGACAACTTCTGATTTCCGGGCCGGACGGAGGGGCGGCCTACGAGTTGCCCAGACCTTCCAAGCGGCTGGCGTGGACGGACTACCTGGACAACTGGGTGTTCTTCCTCACGCTGGCTTCGGTGATGACCTACTTCTTCTTCTCGTTCCGGCGCAGGTCGGTTCTGGTAGAGAAGACCTCGATGCTCGGCCGGTACATGCTGATGATCGGCTTCGGCGCCTTCTTCGGCAACACGGTGATGACCCGCATGAGCTACCTCATCGACCGCCTCATGTTCCTCGTAGACGAGTGGCTAAGGCCGTTCATCCACCACTTCTTCTGAATGGGTTCACTATCAGGGTGCTGAAAAAGGCCGAGGAAACCGTGCCACCCTCGTGTCGGGGGTGCTTTCGCCGAGAATTCGCACCTGGCGCACCCCCAAGATGAGGGTGGCACGGGATCGGAAACGTCCGCGGCGTGAGAACGAAATGGCGTGAGGTCCCTTTTTCAGCACCCTGCTATGGCGGGTTTGGGGCTGACGGGGAGGGCGTTGGAAACCCGCGTCCGCAACCGTCGAATAATGGAGATATGGACTACGCAGTTGTTACCAAGGCCACCCGAGAAGGAGTGACCGCGTGGGTGCCCGGTTTGCCTGGGTGCTGGTCCGAAGGTGCGACCGAGGATGAGGCGCTCGCCAACATCGAAGAGGCCATCGCGGACTATCTGTCTGTCGCCGCCGACCTCTCCCGCCGCGAGGTCGGAGCGAAGTCGCACACGGTACGGGTCAACATTGCCTAAGCTCTCCGGCGTAAACCATCTGCTGGAGATCCATGCGTTTGAAAAGGCAGGATTCCGCATCGGAGGCAGGGCAAACATGTGACGATGTCCGATGGCAAGCGTATCCCGACGATCCCGCGCCACAACCCCATTCCGGCATTCACGGTGGCCGGGATCGTACGGGACGCTGGGCTCAGCATCGGAGAATTCAAGAAGCTCCTCTCGCTTTCGATTACTGCCCCCAGCGCGTGCGTGTCGGGTTGTCGTTGTCGTTGTGGCTTACCCCTGCCATGGGCTGGCCTTCCAGTCGCCGACCTCGGTTCTCGATGCGGTCATGCCCTCCGGCGTACGCACCCCAACCCTGGGCTACCGTATGGAATCCCTTCAGGATTCGCGCCGGTCGGTGCCACAGGCAAGGGTGCCTGTGCTACTTGGGCCGCGTCTCCCCTTGCGGCCCTACGAAGTCGTGGCAATCCGATAGGGAATTCGCGCCAGCGCTTCGAAGACGATGGCTCTGTCCCCCTCGAGAATCGGCTGGCCGGAGGGGATGAGGGGCGTGACCTCGACCGTCTTGCCGGCAACTGGGATCTGGATCGTGCCTCCTTCCCGAGAGTACGCGACCCAGGTGTCGTCGGACACCTGGGCGAACGTGGCGAAGTCTTTGGCGATGAGGATTCCGTCGACCACGACCTCGTAGCGCGAGGCCGTCCGGTTCACACGCACGTACGTGTCCTCGGCGTAGACCACCTTCTCCCACTCGCCGTCCCGCTCGAAACCGGTCATCTCCCGCTCGGCAAGCAACGACCACGGCACCGAAATGAGATAGTAGAGATCGGTGATCTCGGAGTCCGGCGTGGTCTTGTACCAGTCGATCGAGAAGGTCCACCCGTATTCGAGCTGGTCGAGCTTGCCCGCGTCGGTGGAGGCGTCGCCGCCGGCGGTCACCTTGCCATGGTAGATCAGTGGGATGAGCGGGATACGCTCATAGGGACCCCAGCCCTCGATCGGCCGCCGCTCCACGTGCCAGAAGTGGTGCATGCAAGATGTGAACGGCGAGGTCAGCACCTCCGAGGTCACATCGACCCCCAGATTGCGGAAGGTCTCGACGATCGCGCGCTTCCCCAACGCGTTCTGCTCGCGGCTGGCGGGCGCCGCCGGATCGAAATCGACCATGTCGGGCTTGTCCGAAAGAACGTCCAGGTGGGTCGTCTGCTCCAAATCCAGGGTCTTCACCGTCCACTCCACGCGGGGAATACAGCGCGGCGCATACTTCGCCGGGCCGATCTCGTAGGCTTGGCCGCTGACCCCCCAGATGCCGCCCTTCCTCAGCTCGCCTGTGCGCTCGATGCACACGATCGAGGGATCCCACCCCGGGCTGTTCATGTAGGCGTCGTGATAGTTGTCGTGCAGGCTCACGAGGGCGTTTTCAGCCTTTGCCGCCTCCTTCAAGGCCCTGAACTCTTCGAAGGTGCCGACCTTGGGATTCGCGGTGAACACGTCCGGAAAGCCCGTGTCGTGCCCGTCGTGCTGCCACCCGACGAGGTACACGATCTGTCGAGCGCGCCCGGTCAGCCGATTGACCCGACGAATCAGGTCGAGTACCTCCCGGTAGGTCATCGCCTCCTCGGCGCCACCGACCTGAACCATCACCTTGTAAACCATCGCACCCGTGTACAACGCGTTCAAGTTCGGTTGGATGGTGTCTCGCACGAGCACGGCGCCCTGGGGCCAACCGACTTTCTCGCCCTCCGCGGCCGCGGCGAGCCGGACCTTGCAGGAGGCGACCTTCTGCGCAAGGAAGCTGAGCTCGGGCTTCTCGGTTCGATGCCGGTGAAGCAGTTCCACCGTGATCGAACCCACCCGGGGATTGTCGCAAACCTCGTGGAGAAACTGGCTGTCCACCGTATCCAGGGTCAGCACGCCCAGCATGCGATCGTGCAACGCCATCGCCACGGGCGCGGGTTCGAACCAATCCACCTTGTGAACGGCCTGCTCTGGAGCCGCTTTGTCGATCTCGACGAGCCGACCGGAGCGCGTCGGGAGCACGAGGCATGCGCCCGGCTCGTCCCCACCCACTTCGAACAGCTTGAGAAGCACCGACGCAATCTCAAACGGGGACGTCTCCGACCCGATCTCGGAGCTGATGGAAAGCGTGCTCCCTTCCAACGTGAACTGGAGGCGAAAGCTCGCAGCCTGTGCATCGCCCGCCATGGCGCCCACGACATACGAGGTGGCGCCCAACCCGGAGGATTCGCCGCTGACGACACGGAGAGGGGAGTCCAAATAGACGCCGCGAGACCGGTCGTGCAGCAACACGTTAAGGGCCGTTCCACCGGATAGCCGGGGCCCGTCGGGAAGGGCGCGGTACTGCGCAATGCCGGGCGGGTTGTCGAGGAGTTGGACTTCAAACGAACTTGAGCGCAACGTAGCCATCAGCGCACCACCTTGACCTTGATGAAGGCCGCCTCGCTGCAACGCACGCCGTCCAATACCCACAACTTGTAGGTCAGCTCCTGGGGATCGTTAGGTGCCCTAATGGTTAGTTTGGATGTCTGGGAGAGGTCCCCGCGCAGCCATCCTTCGCCGACGTTCCACCGGTAGATGAGCGGCTGCCCTTCAGGGTCGGTGCTCTTCGAGCCGTCGATCGTAAACTCCTCGCCGCACTTGACGGTCATCTCCTTGGGCGCAACCGCGACCGGCGCCTTGTTCACGGTTCGGATCGCTTCCGACACGGCCTTCCTGACGAGCGGCGTTGGGGCGTCCGATGGCTCCAGGCTTGTGCGCAGGACGTATTTGCCCAGCACCGTGTGCCCGGATAGAAACTCCGTGTTGAATTGGGACAGGTCCATGAACCGGTACTCAGTCTGCTTACCGCATACGACCCTCAGCAGCAGCATTCCCTCAACCTCCCAGACATTCGGCGTAAAGGCCGTGTCCGACGCCGGTGTGCCGAAGGGATTCCAGACGGGCTTTTCTCCATCGACGGCATCGGTTTCCGGGTCGTCCCAATCCGAATCGGTGGTGTTCGGGAATACGTAGCGGCCCTGTTCATCGGTCTGGCCGACGAACTTGGGACGGTCTGCGAAGTACTTCGCGCCGCTGTCCTGCACGGGCGCCTGGGACACGTGGTACACGTAAACGGCGGCATTCACGAGAGGCCGGTCGTAGGCATCAGTTAGAAGCAGCCAGTTGGCTCGAGTTGGGATCAGGCGGCCCTGGGTGCCCCAGAATCGATCCTGTCGGTACCCCTTGTAGTGCATAATGTGCCCGGCCATCGAGGGCGGGAGCCAGAGCTGGCAGTTGTCCATAAGCGAGGGGTATCCCACGCCGCACGGCACGTTGACACCGGGAGCGCTCGGCAGGTTGGAGTCCCCCGACACCACCGGCAGCTCGGGCGAACCGGCCACCGGTTTGCCCCCTTCGGTGATGAACACGTTGTTGGCGGACGTCCCGTAGCCGTAAAGGTCGGGCTGGGACAGGATCGTATGGCCGAATTCATGGATGATCGCGCAGTCGATCGCCATCAGATCGACCTTCTCGTTGATCGGGAATCCGCCGTCGAACAGCACCGACTCCTTGTTGAACGGCTCATCTTCCCACTTCCCGAGTTGAAGCGGCGTGAGGCGGTCGATTCGATACGCCTCCTCCACGCCGTTTGGACCGGTTGTCGGATACACCGCCTCCCAAAGCATCACGTCCATGCGGAGCTTCTCCGACCGGATCCAGTCGTAGAAGCTGAACGACCCGACGTGGTTGATCTGCCGGTTCGCGAGTTCCTGGCTCACGAACAGCGGGTTGTAGCCCATCTGAACGGGACGGGCGTCCGTAAGCTCGCCGATGGTGTTGTTGGCCTCGCACACCTCGTCGATCTTGTTTGCCGGATCCAGGTCGAGCTTCATCCAGGTGGAATTGGCGGGGTACGGGAACTTGAACTCGACGTAGATTTCCGCGCCCGGCTCAAGGGGCTGCTCAATCTTCATCTCGAAGACCGTGGAGGCCCTCTCGTTGGGGTCGAGCCGGTAGTTCCCGCCACGCTCGGGGATCAGCGAGAGGCGCACGGCAGCACCGGCACCTTGGCGGGCGAGCCCGAAGTTGCCGATGCGAACCCGCGCGGTCATCTTCTCGCCCGGAGTTGGACGATCTCTTACGGCATCGGAGCGATAACGGGGAAGGAGTTCGATGCCGATTGCGTCGAGGTCGGGCTTGTCGGGCGAAATCACGGTCAGCGGGTATTTGGCGATCAGCCCATGGAACTCGGCCGAGATCGAGCAGTTACCGGGCTTGACGCCCTTCGCGCGGCCCTTCGAATCGATGGTGGCCACCGAGGGATCGCTCGACGACCACTTGATCAGGGGTTTTGCATCGAAGTACGCCCACTGGCCGTAACGGACCACGTTTTCGACGAGCGGCTGCCAAGCGCCCTGGTTGTTCCCCTGCAACCCGAACTGCTTTTCGAACCCGGCGATGGCCCGGCGGTCGGAGGGCGCTCCAGTTGGCTCGGTATCCAGGCGGATCGCTGTGTAGGGCGCGGTTCGGAAGAAGTCGCGATACACGCAAGCCACCATGCCGTAGCCGCCCTCCGCGGTGATACTCGGGCGCACGATTAGCTCGTCGAAGGTCGCCTCGCCGAGAGTCAGCCGGGTCGGCATCGCGGCCGGGTCGAACACCCCATGGCTCGTGATCTGGCCGTCGACGGCGACGCGGTCCACCCAAAGCGGCAAGCCGACGTTCACGCCCTTGTGGCTTTTCCAGCCCACAGCCACGTGATGCCATTGGCCTGGTTTCCAGTCGGTGACGTCGCTCCGCGAAACGGTGAGTCCCTCCGGCGTTCGGATGACCGCCCGAAGCATGCCAAGCTCGGACTTCTCAAGCAGCAACTGCCGTCCGGCTGCGACGTCGGTGGTCCACAGCAAATGCCTTCGCCCGTTGGCCCCGGACCATCCGGGTTTGATCCACACCTCGATGAGACCCTCCACCGGGTTGAGCTTCATGCCCGTGAGGGTGATCGGCCGTTGGGCGGACACGCCGGCGCCAAGGGTTCCGGG
>CAYJMZ010000029.1:0-15747 GCA_964370995.1 uncultured Fimbriimonadaceae bacterium
CTCTAAGAAGGGGCCCTACTTGACCACGAGCCGCTTCCCGGTCAGCGCCGCCCAGCTCTTCTTCTGCGCAGCCGTGAGGGCCGCCGACAACTTGGCCTCAGTCGCCTTGGCCATGGCCGCCAGTTTCGGGGCGAGGGTCCGTTGCACGCCCTCGAGAATCTTCTGCACCTCGGCGTTGAGCTTCTTCGCCTCCGCTTCGCTTTTGGGCTTACGACCCTCGTATGGCTTGAGCGCGGCCTTCACCGCATCGGCTTTCAGCTTCTCGGCCTTCTTAAAATCGGTCTCGAAGATCGAGCGGTAGGTCTTCGCCTGCGCCGCGTTCAAACCCACACGCGTGGCTATGGAGGCCCGGCCGATCGCGACGATGCCCGCGCGCTGGAGGGTGAGTTCCCGAAGACGGCGAAGTTGGGCGGCCGACAGTTGGGCGAGGACCCCGTTCTTCAGGTCCACGAAGATCTTGGCAAGCTTCGGCGAGGCCATCGCCTTCTGTGGGTCGATCTTGTTCTTCTGAACCTCGGCCTGGAAGGCGGCAAGGGCCTTGCGGTGCGCGTCCGCGTACATGTTCATCTTGTCGCGCTGCGCCTTGGTGACCTTCAACTCCGCTTGGATGGGCTTGAGTTGAAGCAGTCCGATGTCGGCGACCGCAGCGTCGAACGGATCGGGGGCCGCAGCGCCCAGCGCCACAAGCCACACAACACACACCCAAGCCATCCATCCACGCATCATCGTCTCCTTCGGGCCCTGACGCTACCCCAATGCCTACTCCCCATCGTCGGCTTCCAACCCATCCACCTCGACCTCGGAGTTGGGCAACACCTCCACCAACGCGTTGAGAAAGGCCTCCGTCGGGTCCACGGTCTCCACCAAGACCATGGGATGGAAGCTCTCCCGCGGCATGATCTGGAGGTGGACCTCAAAGGCGCCCGGGTGGCGACCCACGAGCGCCTTCGTCTGTCGAAGCTGCGCCAGGGTCGCTTTGTGGATCTGAATGTGGATGCTTGCGCTGGCACCCGCACCGCCAGATCGGAGGTCGAGCGTCGGCTCGAGCGTTTCCAATTCGTCTAGGCGCAACTCGACCGTCTTCTCCCCGCTGTTCCCACGCTGCTCGCGGTGCATCACGTAGGCCTTGAGGCGCACCACGGTGTCCTTCACCAGCACATGCCGAAATCTGTCGTACGTCGCGGGAAAGGCGGTGACCATCGCCTGCCCGGAGAAATCCTCCAGGGTCAGCACCGCCATCTTCTTTCCCGACTGGCGCGTGATGATCGTGCGTAGCGCGGCGATGACCCCCGCCACGCGCACCACGGTTCCCTCCTCCAACTCCTCGATCGAACCGCAGGTGTGCGTCGAACTCTGCTGGATCTGTCGCTCCATGCCGCGCAAGGGGTGGTCCGACACGTAGATTCCCATCAACTCCTTCTCCATCGCCAGCAGCTCGGAGCGGGAGTACGGCGGCACGTCGGGCAGGTCCACGCCGACAAAATTGGTCGAGGCGGGGTTCTCCTCGGGGAACAACTCCTCCTGTGCCGGGTTCCACGAGCGCGCCTTCTCGACGGCGGTGTCCACCTGCTCGGCCATGCGTCTGCGGTTGCGGTCGATCGAGTCCAGAGCGCCCGCCCGCACCAGTGCGTCGAGGGCGGTTCGGTTGATGCCGACGGGCTTGAGCCGGTACGCCAAGTCGTAGAGGTGCCCGAACGGCCCATGCGCCGCGCGCTCGGCGATCGCGGCGTGCACAAGCCCCTCGCCCACGCCCTTGATCGCGGCGAGCCCAAACCGGATGCTCGGCTTGGACGCCCCGTTGCGCAGAGATGCGGGGTGTTCGATGCAGAAGTCCACCTCCGACAAATTGACGTCCGGAGGCAACACCGGGATCTTCAACCTGCGGCACTCTTCGATGAAGCTCGTGACGCGGTCCTCCTTCGAGCGGTACACCGCCAGCAGCGCGGCCATGTACTCGACCTGGAAGTGCGCCTTGAGGTACGCGGTCTGGTAGGCGATCATCGCGTAGCACACCGCGTGGGCCTTGTTGAACGCGTACCCCGCGAACGGCAGAAGCAGGTCCCAAACCTTCTCGGCGACCTCGGGCAAGACGGCGTTCTTGGCGCTCCCTTCGAGGAACTCGGCGTGCATTGAGCCCATCGCCTTCTTGTCCTTCTTGCCCATCGCCCGGCGCAGGATGTCGGCCTTGCCCAGCGAGAAGCCCGCGAGCGCCTGCACGAGCTTGAGAACCTGGTCCTGGTACACGATCACGCCGTACGTCTCGTCGAGGATCGCGGACATGCGCGGGTCGAGCATCTCGGGCTTGGAACGGCCGAACTTGTGGTCGATAAACGCCGGGATGTGCTCCATCGGCCCCGGGCGGTACAGCGCGACCATGGCGGCGAGCTCGCGCACGCTCTGCGGTTTGAGTTGCTGCACATACCGCGTCATGCCGCCCGATTCGAGCTGGAACACGCCCACGGTGTCGCCCCGAGCCAGCAGTTCGTAGGTGAGGGAGTCGTCCAGAGGCAGGTTGCCCACGTCGATCTCGATGCCGTGCGTGTCGCGGATGTTCTTCACGCACTTCGACAGCACCGTGAGGTTGGACAGCCCAAGAAAGTCCATCTTTAGCAGCCCGATCTTCTCAAGGATGCCCATTTCGTAGGCGGTGATCGGCTGCTCGTCGCTACCCTTGTACAGCGGCACGTGCTCCACAAGCGCATCGCGGCTGATGACGATGCCGGCCGCATGCACGCCGCTGTGGCGCGCGATGCCCTCGACCGACTTTGCGATCTCCACTAGCGAGGACACCCTGGGGTCGGACGCCACCATCTGCTTGAAATCGGCGGACTCCTTGAGCGCGCGCTGGAGGCTCATCCCCGGCAGGTTGGGGATCGTCTTGCAGATGCGGTCCGTCTCCTGTGGCGAATAGCCCTGCACGCGGCCACAGTCCTTGATCGCGGCCTTTGGCCCAAGGGTCCCGAACGTGACGATCTGGGCGACGTGGTCCTTGCCGTAGCGCTCGGTGACCCACTTGATCACCTCCTCGCGGCGCGCGTCCTCGAAGTCGAGGTCGATATCGGGCATCGACAGGCGCTCGGGGTTGAGGAAGCGCTCAAACGTGAGGTCGTACTCCAAGGGGTCGATGTCGGTGATGCCGAGGCAGTAGGACACGAGCGAGCCCGCGGCAGACCCCCGCACCCCGAAGTGGATGCCGCTGCTGCGGGTGAATTCGGCGAACTCGCGCACGAGCAGGAAGTAGGACTCGAAGCCAGTCTTCTCGATCACCGAAAGCTCGTACTCGAGTCGCTCCATCGCCCGGTCGTCCGCGCCCTTGATGCGGCGGGGGAGGGCCTCCATGGAGAGCTTGCGCAGGTAGGAGCGGGGGTCCTCGCCTGCGGGCAGCTCGGGGTCAGGCATGTTGGCGCGCTGGGACCCGAGTTCGACGTCGCACAGGTCGGCCACCGATGTGGTGTTCTCCAGCGCCTCGGGCACATCGCCGAACAGCTGCGCCATCTCGTCGGGCGACTTGAGAAAGAACTCGTTGGTCTCGAAACGCATGCGCTTCGTGTCCTCGACCAGGGAGCCGGTTTGGATGCACAGCAGCACGTCGTGCGCCTTGGCGTCGGACCGGCACAGGTAGTGCGCGTCGTTGGTGGCGATCAGCGGGAGGTTGAGTTCCTTGGAGATGCGGATCAGCGGCTCGCGGATCATCGCCTGCTCCTTGAGCCGATGGTCCTGCAACTCGATGTAGTAGTTGTCGGGGCCGAAGATCTCGGCGTACATGCCGGCGAGGTGTTGCGCGCGGTCGTACTGGCCCTTGACCAGCGCCTGGCACACTTCGCTGCCCAGGCACGTGCTGGTGCCGATCAGCCCCGCGCTGTACTTGCGAAGGAGCTCATGGTCGATGCGCGGCTTGTAGTAGTAGCCCTCGAGCGCGGCGATCGAGGCGAGCTTGCACAGGTTGCGGTACCCCTCGAGGTTCCTCGCGAGCAGCACCAGATGGTAGGTCTCGTTCTCCTCCCTGCCCTTCTTCTTGTGCAGGCCGTTTGGCGCGACGTACGCCTCCATGCCGAGGATGGGCTTGATCCCCTGCTTCTTGCACTCGAGATAGAACTCCATGACCCCGAACATCACGCCGTGATCGGTGATCGCGAGAGCCCCCATGCCGAGCTCCTTGGCCCGCGCGACCATCGTCGGGATGCGGTTCGCACCGTCGAGGAGGCTGTACTCGGTGTGGTTGTGGAGGTGGACGAAAGACACGGGTGGGTGGTGGGTGGTGGGTGGTGGGTGATGGGTGAAACGGGGTTTGGCTGGGACCAAGTGGCCCACTCGCCTGCTCTCATTCTGACGGATGGGAGGCCGCGTAAGGCTCCGGATTAGCAGGGGATTCCCGTGTCGTTTCACGCAAAGGCGCAAAGGGCGCAAGGGTCCGGATCCTCCGACTGTGAAGTGCGGCATGCCCCCTTCGCGACCTTTGCGCCTTTGCGTGAAACCAGAACTCTACGATAGCAACGGGAAGAACGAGCCCTCGACCTTATCGCCTTGCGGGATCACCGGCACGCCTTGGAGCAGCGGCTCGTCGGAATAGGAGCAAACCCCGTCTCGCATCACGTTCAGCACCATCGCGCGGCGGGGGCGGTCGGTTCGGTTCTCGTGCGAGCCGTGGACGAGGAGCGGGTGGTGGAACGCGGCCTCGCCAGCCTTGAGCTCGGCGTACACGGGTTGGAACGCGGCTTTCTGCTGCTCGCTCAGCACGGCTTGGATGGCGTCCATGTCGCCCGCGAGGCCCGTGACCGGCAGCAGCTCCCACTCGTGGCTCCTCGGGATGTAGCAGAGGCACCCGTTGTCGCGCGTGGCATCGTCGAGCCCGATCCAGCACGTGAGGTGCGCCATGGGCCGCGTGCGGGTCCAATACGAGTAGTCCTGATGCCAAGCGACCACGCCGCCGTGGCGCTTGGGTTTGCAAAACAGTTGGTCGTGCCAGAACCGCACTCGCCCGCCCAGCAGTTGCGACGCGGGCACGGTGAAGCGCCGGTTCCACAGCGCATCGTGGAAGCCAGGTTGAATGCGCCACGCGCCGAGGGCGTGGAACAGCACCGTGTCCGGGTCGGCGGACTCGTTGGAGTGGTACTCGTGCCACAGCTCCTCCCCGTCGTGCCCGGAAGCCATCAGCGGCGCAAGTTGCCCGCGCAGCGCCTCGACCTGCGCGTCCGTGAGCACCCGCACGCCGGTAACGTAGCCGTTCTCGTGGAAGAACCCCACCTGCTCGTTGGAAAGCCGAAACGCCTCCGGATCGGCAGCCAAGGCATCGGCGAACAGGGCGCTGACGGGTGCGTGATGGCGTGCGAGGTCCATGCCCCTATTGTGACGGGGATCAGGGATCAGGGATCAGGGATCAGGGATCAGGGATCAGGGCAGAGACTACCTGCCTAAGCAAAAGGCCTCAAGAAGCTCCTCAATCCTCAATCCTCTCCCATCCCCGATCCCCGATCCCCGATCCCCGATCCCCGGCAACGCCGTCCAGGCGGCGAGAAGGTCGCGGAGCTCGTTGGCGCGCTCGCGCGGGATGAGGGCGACAATCACGTCCCCGGGAAGCAGTTCGGTGTCCCCGTCCACGGTCAAGCCCTGATCGCCTCGAAGTGCCCAGGCGATGTTGGTCTGCGGCGGAAGCATCAGATCCCGGACGCGTTTGTGCACTGCCGGCGAGCGGCTGCCCAGGCGAACCTCGACGACTTCGATGTTCCCACGGCCCAAGGCGCCGACGGGCATCATCGTGTCCGTCTGAATCTGCTGCTCGAGCAGAGAGTAGATGATGCCGGTCGCTGACACGGTTTCGTCAACGCCCACGCGATGGAAGATCGACTCGTGGTCGGGCTCGTTGACGCGCGCGAGCACCCGCTCGACGTGCCACACCTCTTTGGCCATCTGGCACACCACGAGGTTGTCCTCGTCCTCGCCGGTCACCGCGATCACCACATCTGCGCGGCCAAACCCAATCTCCTTCTGCACCGACATCTCGCACCCATCGCCTACCGCAACGTTCCCCTCGCCAAGCAGCGAGGCGAGGCGCTGGGCCTGAACGGGGTCCTTCTCCAGAAGCAAGATCTCCTCGCCGTTCGCAATGAGGCGCTTACCCAGGGCCAGCCCGACGTTGCCTCCACCCACAAGGATCATGTACATCCTAGATTTCCAGCTCCTTGCACAGGATGTTGTACTCGGAGATGACCGACAGCGGCTGCTCGCCGAACCAGTCGCGCATGTAACCCGCGGACAGGGCGCTCGGGGTGATGCAGAAGTAGCCCAGGTCCCGGTACGCCTCCGCGCGCAAAGGGTCGGCCACCTTGACGCACACGCGCGGGACATGGTGGTTCAGCTTGACGATCTGCGCGGCCATCAGGTTCGTGTTGTCCCCACGGGTAACCGCGAAGAACGCATCGGCCTCGTCAATGCCCGCTCTCTCCAGCACGTCCTCGTCCAAACCGCTGCCCATGACCACGTGGCAACCGTGGTCCTTGCCCAGCCGTCGAAGCGCCGAGGGACGCTGCTCGATGATCGTCACATAGTGCCCGCGAGATGCCAGCTGGAGCCCAAGGGACGAGCCCGTTCGCCCACATCCAAATATCACTACCTTCATAGAGCCGAATGACTATACCTGCCGACCCACCACAGCCTCGACCTCTTCGGGGTTTAGGGCACGTTCGCCCGGCCCGGTGATGTAGAACGCCGCTGCCCCCCGTCCGGCCCACTGACCCACTCGAGCGGCTTGAATGTTCCAACCCGTGCGCGAGATCAGCCGTGAGAACCGGTACGCCATTCCCTTCCCCCGAGGCGCACTCACCTCGAGGATGCCGGGCGAGCCCGCCAGGAACGTACAGGAGTAGTTGCGTTGGGCGCCCTCGGGGTCCTTGCCGCGCGTTCGGAGCAGTTCGCCGACGTCGAGTTCCCCGGCGAGCACGCGCTTGATTGCGGACACGACCTCGCGACCGGTGCCAGGCGGGATCGGCCGGTCGCCGAAGCTGGTCGAGAACTGGTCCACGGCGATGGGCGTTTCGGTGCGCGTGGTGCTCGCGCGGATGCCGTGCAGCCTCACGTCGTACGCGTAGAGCACCCCCAGCACGCGGCTTAGAAGACCTGGCGCGTCCTGCGAGCACACGGTGATCTCGGTGGTGCCGAGCTCCGGCTCATGGTGCAGCAACACGGTGGTCTCGCCCTCGCGCGCCTTGCGGGCAAAGTCGATGTGCAGGCGCACGACGTCGGGTGAGGTGCTGATCAGATAGTGGGCTGGGAGGCTGTCCACGAACGCCTTCACCTCCTCCTCGCCAAACACGTCCTGTTTCAACTCGCGCATGAGCCGCTTCCGGTACAACGCGGGATCGGGCGTTGCCGGGGCGTCGCCTTGGAGCACTTGGGCCGTGCGCGCGCGCAACACCTCGAGCAGGTGCTCTTGGGCGGGCGTCCACACGCCTTCGCCCACCGACAGCGAATCGGCCCACGTCAGAAGAGTCAGCATGTCGAGGCGCTCGATGCCGCCGACTTGCGTGGCGAAGTCGTGGGCGGTCTGGGGGTTCTGGACGTCGCGCATCCGCAGCGTGCGGGACATCTCGAGGTGCTCCCTCACCAGCCACGCGATGAGCTCGGTAGTGTCCTCGGAAAGGTCCCACCGCCTGCACACGTCCCGGGCGATCCGCTCCCCGGCCTCAGCGTGGGGCCCCGTCGAATCCAATTTCCCCGCGTCGTGCAGCAGCGCGGCGAGGATCATCGGCAGGGGTTCGTGCAGGCCGTCCATCAGATCGCCAAGGAACGTTCCCGGGCGGAGCGATTCCAGGGCCCTTACAACGCGCAGGGTGTGCTCGAACACCGTGAACTCATGCGTGGAGTCTCGCGGCATCAGGGAGCGGCACTGCGCCAATTCGGGAAGCAGCCGCGCCAGCAGCCCGCACCGCTCGAGGTTGCGCACGACCTTCTCCCCCGAGCACACCGCGTGGAACGCCACGGCGCCGTTGACCTCGCCCGACGTCGCCATTGGCAGATCGAGCACATCGAGCCCGAGTTGGGTGGCCAGGGCGATCCCGTCCGCCGCTTCGCTCAGCGAGGCGTCGCCCGACACGCGCACCTCCCCCCGCAGGGCCACCACGCCGGGGCTGATGTCGAAGCGCGACGATCGCACGGCGTCCACCGCTCGCCGGTACTCGCGATACAGTTGGGACGCCGCGTCGGCGACCGAGGCCATCATTTCGTAGAGGTCGAGGCCGAGGCGGTCCGCAATCTCGGCCTGCCGGGGCCGGGTGAACGCGTCCTGCCTTCGCTTTGCGACCACGTGCAGATGGTTGCGCATGCGCGCGATGTGTTCGAACGCCCTCGTGGCTGTCGCGGGGCGCTCCCCGATCGCCGCCCGAATCCAGTTCGCGCAGTGGAAGCAGCGCATGCCTCCCGCCCCCTCCTTGAGTTGGTGCTCCACCACCAGGGGCGTGTCGTGGTACTTGGCGAACGCCGCCTCCCGCTCTCGGATCTTGGCGAGCAGGAAGTCGCCGGCGGGCATGGACTCCCACAAGGCGTCGAGCAACTCGTCGAGGGGCTTGGACGAACCCGCAATGCGGCGCGCGTCGAGCAGCCCCGTGCGGCTCTTGGCGTCCAGGCCGGGCGCATCGGCCGCCAGCCGGAACGCGTAGCCGACTTCGAGCCCGAGCGATGCGAACGCCTCGTGGATGTCCCGAAACAGGGCTCGCACGTACGCGTCGAGCCGGGGGTCACCCTCGTTGGCCGGAATCACGGTGAGGTCGATATCGGAGTAGGGCGCCATTTCCAGCCGACCGTATCCGCCCGTGGCGACGATCGCCATCTGCGGGACCTCCCCAAGCTCCTCGCCCACGGACTCCGCGACCGCGTGAACCACCTCGTCGCAAATCCGGGAGTGCCGCTCACACCACTCGAGGCCCCACGCCCCGGCGGCAGGCTCCAGGAGGAGCGCGTCGCGCCTTGCACCGAGCAAACGGACGATCTCACGCGCGCTTTCATTCATTGGAGGAGGTAGTAGTTCGGTTCGTTTTCCACGAGCATCTGCATCGTGTGGTTCAATTCTCGATCAGCATACACGGCGAGTGGACCTACCACCACGGCAATCCCCAGCGCCGCCGAGCACAAACCCCGGCCCAAGGCGCGCAACGCGTACGCCACGACCTTGGGGGTGGGCACGCGTTGCACCAGGGCCCACCCCGGCGCCATCAGCGGCAACATGCACAGCACGATGCCCGCGAGCCCCAGAAACAGCGTAGCGCCCCCATAGTAGTCGCGCGGAAGCCCAATCGCCGCCAGCAGCTCGCAGGCGGGGGTACTGAGACTGCCGAAGAACGCGCCGAAGAACACCGCCATCGCACACCCCAACCCGCCGAGCACCGTTCGGAACAGGGGCCCCAGATCCGTGGGCGTCAGCGTGCGGACCTGGGGCGGGGTGAACACGAGGAACACGTAGCACAGCACCACGGCGATGGGCGCCAGGGTCAGGCCCGTGGCCGCATACGCAGCCACCGCGGACGCGACGCCTATCCAGGGGGCGAGGGGCGGCGCAAACAGCAGGCGGACCCGTGCGCTGCTCGTCGCCCACAGCCCGAGCAGCCACAGCACACCGCCAAAACCCGCCACCGCTAAGAGCGCACTAGGAGCGGTTATGGCCGCCAGCGCAAAGATCGACAAGAGGTCGATGCGCTCCTGCGAATCGAAGCGCTGGGTCATCCCGAGCCAGCTGTCGTTCGCGTCGTACGCCTGCGCAACCTGGCTGGACATCTCCAGCCGCTTCTCCGCCGCAAGGGCGTTGACGAGATCGTAGCGGGCGAGCAGAAGCACGCGGTGGCTGTTCGTGAACGCCAGCCCTGCGGGGTGGGACACCGCCTCCATCATGTCGGCCGCGACCTGGCCCACCTCGATCGACCGCGCCCCATCGCGCATCAGCCTCGCGTTGGACACGCCAGCCCAGCGCACGGCCAAGATGGCGTTGCCCGCGCGCAGCACCGCGGCACGGCCAAACGCGCGAATCACCTGTGCATTGGCAAGCGATCGAAGCCGGTACACGTACGCCAACTGCCAAGCCATGCGGGCGCCAGACTCGCGGGCCAGGTCCTCCCGCACGCGGATCAGTCGGGCTCCCTGCAGGTCGTTCCAACGTGCGGCGCGGGCGGCGCGCATCCACGCGCGATCCGCCTCCTGAAGGCGCCCCAACACGCCGAGGAACACGGCCTCCATCTGGGTCCAATACGCGTTTTCGGGCTCCTCAAGCCCGGCGGAGCGCGCCACCTCGATCAGGCTCTCCAACTCCGCGTCGGATGGAGGCCGCCGCGCCCACAGCCGTTCGGCGCCCGCCTGGAGCCACAGACTGGCGTCCAACGCGGATTTCGGGACGGGCAATCGCGGCACATTGCCAACGATCCAGGGCGTCGTGTGCGCGGCGGGCGAATCACCCCAGTGCAGGAAGCCCGACAGCACGTAGGGGCGGGATACGGGATGCACCACCATCGTGAGGAGCGCCCCGAGGACCGCGCCGTAATACGCCCTGGCGGCAGGGCTCATTGAGCAGGCAAGTCAGCGGGCGGTTGCGCGTCGAGACGGGGGAACGACGGGTCTCGGCGCGTCATCTCGGGACCGTTGCCACCCGGTACGCGCAGCGCGGGCAGGCGCGACACATCCGCGATCATCTGAAGGGCCGCAAGAATCGCGATCCCGGCGATCGCCGCACCGAACAGCGCGGGCGACCAGTAGTTGACGCGCAGACGAACCGCCTGCACTCTGGCCCTGCGCAGAACGCGCGTGTCGAACCCTTCGGCCGCTTCCGGCTCCAGCGCCGCCAGACGCAACATCTGAAGCGCCAGCCCGCTGTTCTCCTCCAACTCGGCGCACGGGGCGCAACTCGCCCGGTGGCTCTCGTAGAACCGCTCTTCCGCGGGGTTGAGCGGGCGATCGAGCCGTTCGCTCGTCAGCCGCCTGAACTCTGCGCAACCGAACGACCGAGGGTTCACTCCGGGACCGCCTCCAGCCAGAGTTTGCGGAACCTCTCGCGGGCGGTGTGGAGCCGCGAGCGCACCGTGCCGATCGGCACATGCATCGCGTCGGCGACCTCTTCGTAGGACAGCTGCTCGATTTCGCGCAGAACAAGCGTCGCGCGCAGGTCGTATGGCAGCAGGCCCAGCAGCTTCTCGATCACCACACGGTTCTCGACGGAGCCACCCTGGTGGGGCTGCACCGCCTCCAACTCCGCGGGCTCGGCCCTCTTGAGCCGCAGACGATCCATGCACAGGCGCACGCAGATGCGGTAGATGTAGCCGGAAAACGCGCGGTCCTCACGCAGCCGATGGAGCTCGCGGAACGCCTTGAGAAACGCCTCCTGAGCGACGTCCTCGGCCTCGTAGCGGTCGCGCAACAGGTTGGTGGCCGTGCGAACAAGCCGGTTGCGGTGGCGCTCGATCAGATAGCCAAGCGCGACCTCGTCTCCCTCTCGGCAACGCGCGACCCAGAACAGCTCGAGGACTGCCGGTTCGATCGGAATCGAGAGTTGCATTGCGTCCACCATTTCCAAACTCACGCCCTATTGTATCACGACGTGTCCTTAGACCCAAACCGCTCTCCGCACGTTCGGCGGAACTGGAGTGTCCCCCGAAATCCGGTCCATCTGAAGCGTTAGGCTCTCCGCCCTGAACAGACGAGGAGTCGAGCATTGAGGAAACTGAGGATTCTGGCATGCAAGAGGCACCCATCACCGTTGACCCATCACCCGCCCCCATCACCGATCCGTTGCCGGTAGACTGGACCCTCCATGGTCCTGCCCTGGATCGGGCTTCCGCCGATCGTACAGTCCCCTACCGTCGAGCGGATCGATTCCACGCTGACCGTCACGTGGCATCGCAAGACCCTCGACCTTGAGCGCAACGTCGCGACGTTCACCGGCGGGGTCGAGATCCAGTACGGGCCGACCACGGTGAGTGCGGACCGCCTGGTGCTCTACCTCGCTCCCGAAGAGCGCCGTGGCCGCGCGGATGGCAACGTGCTGCTCACCGATCCCGACGGCACCATCCAGGCGTCGTGGCTGGGGTTCAACTGGCTGCTGCGCACCGGCGATGCGGAGGACGTCGTCGTGCGGGCGCTCGACGTCGTGGTGAAGGCGCGCTCGATGCACATCGCCCCCGAACGCTGGGAACTCATCGACGCGGAAGGCACCCCTTGCGCCGGAACCCGTCCACCTGTGGCTGTTCGGTCGCCCCGCGTGGTGATCTTGCCCGGGAAGAACGCGACCCTGCGCAACGCCCAAGTCGCGGTGTTCGGCTTGAAACTGCCCGCGATTCCCCGCGCGAGCTTCACCCTCGATCGGCGGGTGGTCGGCATCAAAGCCCCGTCCATCGCCCAACGGCGCGGCGAAGGACTCGGCATCCAGTGGAACAGCGGCGTTCTGGTGGACGACCACACCAGCCTCGCGGGTGCCCTCTCGTCCTACCCACACTCGCTTCCCTCCTACTCCCTCGAGATCGCGCGGAGTTCGGTCGCACCCGATGCCGCCACGACCCTGATCAGCCCGCGCTCCGATCTTTCCGAGCGGTTTCGCTACGGCTATTTCGACAACATCGCCGTCGAGCAACCCAGCCACGAGCGGGCAGCCCTGAACAGCCCCCGGAGCACCCTCAGCCTCGGGTCGTATTGGAACCAATCCACCTCTGCCCGCACAAAGGACACGACCTTCAACAAGCCGCTCGAGATCGGTTATGAGAAGAGCCTCGGGTTTCCGGGTTGGGATGGGTTTGGGCAGGCGCGTCTGCAACAGATGGACCAGCACAAGGGGCCGAGCGCAACACGCGTGGAGCTTCTCGCCTCGGCATCGCCCCAAGCCTTGAACCTCGGCCGCGGAATCTCCACCCACCTGCGATTCGACACCACGCTGTTTGCCTCACAGCGGGGGCCCTACGGCTGGGGCCGCGCGCAAGTCGGCGTTCTGGCCACTCCCACGCCTGGCCTCACAGTTGGCCTTGCCTATGTGGACTCGATCGCCGCCGGCACGCCCGATTTCGACGTGGACCGTCTCGTGTCGCCGCGCGGCTGGATCTGGCGTGTGGACTACTCCCTGGGACCGCGGTCGATCAGCTACCTTCAGAAGTGGGACGGTGTGGGTCGCAAGTGGTTCGACCGCGAGTACGCGATCAAGCAGACCCTGGGGTGCTTCGAGGGGTTTGTGCTCTACCGAGAGGTCTCTAGCGAGTTTCGGTTCGGCCTGTCGCTGCGCATCGACCGGTTCGTGAACGCGATCCAGCGCCGAAAGGTCAAGCGGCCGGCCCAGCCTGGCGGCTAAGCTGCGTGGCGGAGGTCGGGGGCGGACAGGCAACTCACGACGCGCTCCAGGGCAATGGTGCCGCAATTGGTCACGAGGCACGGGCCGTACATCGGCACGAAGGTCACTTCGTACACGTCCACGGTCTCCAGAATCTCCTCGCCCTTGCGGTTGATCCAAGTTACGGACACCGGCCCACCCTCGTAGGCTTTGGCCTCGGCCAGCGACATCATCTGATTGCTCCCTCGATCGGGCGCCCTTCGGGTCCACCCACATCCCTTAAATGCCGCACTTGGCACGAAACGACCCCGGCAATTCCTGTAGTTCGTCGGGTGCCACTTCCAGTCTCGGATCATCTGCACCTCATTTTCAGGTCGCCGGTCCTCGGCACCCTCCTAATTCCCGCATACTGGGCCTTGATGGTGGTCCGGCTCGACACGACCGCGTGCCGCAATTTCGACGTGTCTTCAAGGCGCGAGTGGATGCTCTCCAATGGCATTGGCGGGTACGCCATGGGCACCGTGGCCGGGGTAACCACCCGCCGCTACCACGGGCATCTGGTGGCTGCCGCGAAACCGCCGGCGGACCGCTGGCTGCTGCTCGCAAACGTCGACGCGTTCGTGCAGGGGGATGGGGCCTCTTGGGGGATCTCCACCAATCAGTATCCGGGCGCCGTCAGCCCCGAAGGCTATCTGGATCTTGAGGAGTTCGCGGCTGGCGAGCAGGTGGTGTGGCGCTGGCGCTCGGGTGGACTTCGCGTCTCCAAGTCCCTCGCGCTCGTCCCCGGAAGGAACGCGGTGCGCGCGGTGTACCGCAACACTGGGGACGCGCCTTTCCGCCTCACTCTTCGCCCCTTGGTGTGCCACCGAAGCCACCACGGCGAGTTCGACGCGTCCGAGGCGTATCCCGAGCGCGTGGACTTCCCCAAGGGCGGGACCACCATCCGCCACCACGGCCTGGACCTCCACCTGCGCCACGCCGGGGCACAACGCCTCCCTGTTCAGGGGTGGTACTACCGCTTCGAGCACTTGAGGGAGCAGGAGCGCGGCTTGCGGGCGCGGGAAGACCTCTACTGCCCTTGCGAACTCCACTGGGAGCTCCTTCCCGGCGAGGAGGCCGTGCTGACCGCGTGCACCGACGGCCTGCCCGTGGGCGAGGTCTCTCCTGCGCCCGAGGACGCGGACCCCTCTTTGGCCTCTGCCCTTCGGGACGCTTCCAGGCGTTTCCTGGTGGGCAGTTGCGATCGATCCTCGATGATTGCGGGCTACCCATGGTTCACGGACTGGGGCCGAGACACCATGATCGCCCTGCCCGGGGTGTGCCTGCAGAACGGGCACGCCGACGTGGCCCGCGCGATCTTGACCGACTACGCGGCCCAACGGCATCAGGGCCTGATCCCCAATCGGTGGGTCGAGACCGGCGATGCGGAGTACAACACGGTCGACGCCACGCTCTGGTTCGCGAACGCGGTTTACAAGACGCTTCTGGTGGAGTGGGACGACGCGTTTGCCGTAGCGATGCTCGCGTGCCTTCAAGACGTGTACGCCTGGCACGTGCGGGGCACCCTCCACGGAATTCGGGTGGACCTTGCCACCGGGCTACTCACGCAGGGCGAACCGGGCGTGCAACTGACTTGGATGGACGTCAAAGTGGGCGACTGGGTCGTGACGCCGCGCCACGGCATGCCCGTCGAGGTGAACGGCCTGTGGGTCAACTTTCTTCGCGTGGCCGAGTGGCTTGCTGAACGCCTTGCGACCGACGCGTCTGCCTTCAAGGCGTCGGCGGTCAGAGCCGAGGCGAGCTTTGACGGGGCGTTCTGGCGCGACCATCTGGGGTACTACCTCGACACCGCCTCGCCCGACGACGCCTCGCTTCGGCCCAACCAGGTCATTGCGATGGCGTTGCCCTTCGGCCCCGCGCAAGGCGATCACGCGCGCATGGCCCTCGCGGCGGTGGAGCGAGCGCTGCTCACGCCGTACGGACTGCGGACCCTCGACCCCGCGGATGCGGCGTACATCGGCCGCTACGAGGGTTCGATGGCCGAGCGCGACGCCGCGTACCACCAGGGCACGGTGTGGCCATGGCTGCTGGGCCCGTTCGCCACCGCGTTGGTCAAGCTGAAGGGCGACCGCGCCGGGGCCCGCCGCGTGCTTCGACCCGCGCGCGACATGCTGATGGAGTACGGACTGTCCGGTATCGCCGAGGTGTACGACGGCGACCCGCCCCACCGCCCCGGCGGGTGTCCTTGGCAAGCGTGGAGCGTCGCCGAGATCCTCCGCGCCTGGGTCGAGGACGCCGCCGGCGATTGACGTGGGTAGCACAGGCACCCCTGCCTGTGTCCGGATCTCACAGGCACCCCTGCCTGTGTCCGGGGCCCCCAGTAGCACAGGCACCCCTGCCTGTGTCCGGGGCACGCCCATGTAGCACTGGCACCCCTGCCTGTGTCCGGATCTCACAGGCAGGGG
>CAYJMZ010000030.1:0-15645 GCA_964370995.1 uncultured Fimbriimonadaceae bacterium
CACGTTCATGTGCGGGTACAGCGCGTAGTTCTGGAACACCATCGCGATGTCGCGGTCCTTGGGAGCGACATCGTTCACGCGCGTCTCGCCGATGAACAGACCGCCGTCGGTGGCCTCTTCAAGACCGGCGATCATGCGCAGTGCGGTGGTCTTGCCGCACCCCGACGGCCCGACGAGCACCATGAACTCCTTGTCCTTGATGTCGAGGTTCAGCCCATCGACGGCACGCACATCCTTGCCGAAGATCTTCGTTACGCCTTTGAAAGAAACGCCTGCCAAGCTTTGAGCCTCCGTGAATCGGATCACGGGCATTATAGCGGTACGGCGCCTCCCCGCACAACGACACGGTGGCGATCCCTCTCAGGCAAGCCTGGCGAACCCGGCCGCAATGCACGAGCCTCCGAACGCCAGGATGACGATCGACCACTTGTGTTCGTGCTCCCAATCGAATACCGACCAATAGAGCAGATAGAGCCAGCACAGCAAGCCGACGATGCCCTTCCAGATCTCGTCGCGGAAGGCCTCGACAAGGAGGTAGATCCACCCGACCAGTCCCGCAAGGCCAAACAGACCGCTCAACAAGTAGTACAGAATCCCCATGAAGTCACCTCGTCTCGCAGAGTATCACTCTCCGGGTGCGGGGCGCAATCGGGGGCGGATCTGACCGGTGACGTCGGTGAGCTCCAGGGGGGTTGGCCACGCCGAATAGTAGGAGCGATCCGGTTCGGGCGGCAGGGATTCGCCAAACACGCCCGACAGAACTGCGCCGTACACGTTTACCAGCGTGTGGTGCCCAGCGAGCCGGTCCGTCACCGCCTTGGGGGCAAGCACGGCGAGGAGGATCGGGAAGCACTCGTTGACGTCGGTGCCCTTCAAAGAGTCCTGATCGAGGTGCGCCTTGGGGCCGTGGTCGCCGTGGAGCACGATGATGGGTCGGGACCCGGGTTGCGCCAGAAGCGCGTCGATCGCCTCAAGGGTGAGGTTCGCGATGTGGCGGGCCTGTTCTCGGTAGCCCGCAACGTACGATTCCCGACTCTTGCCCATTTGGAGGTAGTGGGTGCCGTCCTCGATTCCAAATCCACCCGAAGGGCGCCTCGGTTCGCCGTTCGGCCCGAACACAAAGGGGGGATGCGGGGCGAGCACGTGTGCCAGCACGAAGCGGGGCGACGAGCCGGGCACCGCGAGACGGCGCAGGTTCTCGAACGCCCCGGCAAGCATCCGCCGCCGCGATTCGAACTGGGACTGGACGGCGCCCACGCCCGGTCGGAACGGCGTCTTGGACACCAGTGCGCTGGTGAACAGACTCTCGCCGACGTCGTTGCCGAGCACCACGTCGGCCGTCGCGAACTCAAGGGCGGGGAAGCCCGTGGTGAGGGCGATGTACTTGTAGCCGCGCCCGCGCAGGGCCGATGCCACGCCGTTTCGTTCGATGATCGCGTCGAGCACCGCGCGCTCGCGGGAGCGGGCGCCCTGGGGCTCCACCATTGCCTGGATCGGCTCCATGTTCAGCATCGACGCGAGCGAGAGCTCGGTCTGCACGTAGTTGGAGCGGGCGTCGTCGTCCACCAGGAAGCCCCGCCTTCGCAGGGCGTCGACAAACGCTTGATCGCTGAACCCGTATTGGCGCTGGAACACGTCGGTGCGGCCGTAGCCGTCCAGGATGATGTGGAAGATGTCGGGGGGGCGGGGCGTCCCTTCCCGCACACGCGAAGCGGCCACGGGCGCCGGGTAGCGGGCCAACCCCCTGCGGATGGCCGCGTGGGTGCCCAGTGCCGAGGCGAGGGCGAGAACGCACAGCCCGCCCCCCATGACGTTGAGGAACCCCGTGACCGTCCCGTTTGCGCGGTGCTTCCACCCAAGGACCGCCATGGCGCACAACGTGATGACCGCCCATGCCGCGAGCTCCAGAGACGTCACGGGCGAGGACGCCGTCTCGCCTGCAACGCGTTGGATCAAGGGGCGCCAAAGGTCGAACGTGAACGTGATCCAAACGCCGACCGAGACTGCGGCTGCGGCCCGCCCGGCATCTCGGAGCAACCGGGCCAGCAGCGCCCACACCACGCTCGCACCCCCGACGCAAAGCGCTGCAGGCCAAAGGGCGTCGCGCCACGGGATCAGCGACACGTTTGCCGCGTAGAGCGCCAAGACCGGGTGCAGCGCGAACAGCGGCGGGTGCACGGCAACCGGGCGCTTCATCTGGGCTTCCGTGCCTCCATGGCGTACAGGGTGCGCCGTGTACCCTCGATGGGCGACTTGCGGACCGTTGCGAACAGCGGCTTGAACGCGCGCTCAAAGCCCGCCTCGTCGTATTCGGAGTAGATGTCGCGGCGTGTGGCGAGCAGGCGCTGTACCTGGGAGTCCTCCTTGGGAACGAACTCGATGAGTAACCGCGGCGCCAGCGAGGCGAACAGCGCGGCCACGTCGGGCAGGGGCACGTTGTTGGCGATCGCGAGGTGGTGGACCAGGGCCAGGGCCATCACCGCATCCGGACGGGCCCGCTGCAGTAGCGACTCCCGTTCGCCAAGCGCCCACCCGATTGCCGGGCTGGGGTTGGTGAGGTCTAGCACGAGGGGCAGCACGTTCTCGACGCCATCTGCCCGCAGCTGCACGTAATGCCGCTCCACCGCGGCGGGATCCACGTCCCAGGCGACGACTCTGGCGGCCCTCTTGGCGACCACCTCGCTGAACGCCCCGGTGTTCGCTCCGAGGTCCCACACCTCGCCGCTTCCGGGCCACAGCTCTCCGAACACACCGTCCACGATCTGCCGTTTGCGTTCGAAAGCCTCGGGGCTGTAGTTGGTTTGGCCGTAGTAGTCCGCCCAGACGGTGCCCTCGGGTTTCCACTTGAGCCTCTCGATCGTGCCGCGCAGGCTTTCGATCAGTCCGCGCAAGCCCGCTTCGCTCACCGTGGCGTGCCTGCCCGCGCCTGTGCCGGCTTTGGCCTCGGCCGAGGCGTGCGCGTGCACGTGCATCAAGAGCCCCGGGGAAAGGCGGGTGCGGGCGGGCAGGGCGCGCGAGGCCAGATCGAGGGGAACGCCGTCGAGGAACACGCGCGACAGGGTGCCGCACGCCGGGTGCACATGGGCGATCATCGCCAGCGGCGCCAGGAAGTGGCGGCAAAATTGGCCGTAGGCGATCCACGGCGTCCCAGGTTCGGCGAGCTCGAACGAGAGCGTGTCGATCAGCACGGGGCTGCCGCGCAGAAACTGGATGTTGTACGCGCTCGCATCCTTGAGGGTCATCCCGCAATCGAGCGCACGACGCTGAATCTCAAGCGTGCAGAGCGCGGCGTCCCGAAGCTGGCCGAAGCACCACTCGTACGGGTACGTCACGAGGGGAATCGGCTCGGCACGAAGTTCGGCGATCACCCCCTCTGCAAATGCCTGGGGACCAAGTGGGCCTTCCTCGTGCCGCACGAGCAGACCGGCGTCCTGCAGTCGTGCGCACAACCCTGACTCGCGCAACGCGTCCCAATGGCGCCGATAGGATGTGTGGACGCGGCGGATCGGCAGTCCGTCGGCGAAATAGACCGTGCCCGCGGGGTCCCGGAACGATCCCGGGGCGCGCGTCACGCCCGAGGTTCGTTCCTGTGGGCCGTTGCGACTTTGGAGCGGCGGGCGACCCAATTCGTCCAGTGCGAGCGGATCACAAACAGCGCGCCAAGCAAACCGGAAACGGCCGCCTGAAACAGCAGGCTGCCGGTGCCACCGTCGATGTACGCCGCCGCGGGGTTCGACCAGGTGAGTACGAGAAGAACCGCGAACACGGTCGGTGAGAGACGTGAAATGTTCATTTCGATTGAATGATGGACGCGTCTTATTAGGAACTTGTTAGGCGCGAGTCGAAAACCGCTAATCTATTTTGCATGTCGATAGTTCCCCGCCACGAGATTTGGGGCACGAATAGACGGATGAACGTGTGTTCGGGTCTGAACACGAGCAATTGCGCGCGGGTTCACGGCGCATTAAGTACGAGGGCAAGAGCGGGAATATGCGGGAGCAAGTCTCATGCAATACCGTCGACGTTCGCGAATAACGAGCGATGGCGAGACCTCTTGGTAAACAAATACCCGCGCGCAGGCGGCCTCTCCTGCAAAGGCGCAGATCCATCACGATCACACGGTCCAATCCGATGGACGGGCCCGGGTGCGTGTGAAGTTCGATGCCTGCGTCGGCGTCTTTGGCGGGGCTCGGTCGGCCATAATTCGACCCATGTCCGACGATATCCGGCGCATCGTCGCCACCGACTGCGGCTCCACCACGACCAAGGCGATCCTCATCGAGAAAAACGACCAGGGCAAGTACCGCCTCGTGGCGCGTGGGGAGGCCCCGACGACGGTGGAGAAGCCCTTTGAGGACGTGACCCTCGGGGTGCTCAACTCGGTGACGGAGCTGGAGGAGTTGACGGCGGAGACGACGCCCGCGGGTGTGCCGAAGGGGCGTCGGGTGCTGATCAAGGGCGACCGCGTATGGCGCCTCCGCAAGCAGGGCAAGGTTGTCGACGAGCGCAAGGGCGAACTTGAGGCTTCCGATATCTACGTGTCCACGTCGTCTGCGGGCGGTGGTTTGCAGATGATGGTCGCGGGCGTGGTGAAGTCGATGTCGGCGGAATCCGCCGAGCGTGCGGCGCTGGGTGCGGGAGCGATCCTGATGGACACCCTGGCGGTGGACGACGGGCGCAAGGACTACCAGAAGGTCGAGCGGTTGCGGCAGCTTCGGCCGGATATCATCTTGATGTCGGGCGGCACCGACGGAGGCACGAAGAGCCACCTCATCGAAATGGCCGAGGTCGTGCGGCGCGCCGATCCAAAGCCGCGGTTTGGCGACATGAAGCTCCCGATCATCTACGCGGGAAATAACGAAGCGCGCGACGAGGTCGACCAGGTCCTGGGCGAGGACATCGCGCTCAAGGCCGTGGACAACATCCGCCCCACGCTCGACAAGGAGAATCTGGGCCCTGCGCGCGACGAGATCCACGAGATGTTCCTCGAGCACGTGATGCAGCAGGCCCCGGGCTACTCGAAGCTGCTCGACTGGACCAGCGAGGAGGTCATGGCGACACCCAACGCAGTGGGAAAGTTGATGAAGTCCTACGCGGACCAGGAGAAGATCAACGTGTTGGGTGTGGACATCGGGGGGGCGACCACCGATGTGTTCTCGGTGTTCGGCGGCGTGTACAACCGCACGGTGTCGGCGAATCTGGGGCTCTCGTATTCGATCTGCAACGTGCTGAAGGAGACGGGCATCGAGAACATCGCGCGTTGGTTGCCGTTCGAGATCGACCCCGCCGAAGTGCGCAACCGGCTCCGGAACAAGATGATCCGCCCCACCACGATTCCCCAAACGTACGAGGACCTGCTGATCGAGCACGGGGTGGCGCGCGAGGCGCTGAGACTGGCGTTCCTGCACCACAAGACCCTCGCACGCGGCCTCACGGGCATGCAGCAGCAGCGCGACGTGGGTCAGATCTTCGACCAGGAGGCGTCCGGTTCGACGCTGGTCAAGATGATGGACCTCGACATGGTTATCGGCTCCGGCGGCGTGCTCAGCCACGCCCCGAATCGTGCGCAGTCCGCGCTGATGATGATGGACGCCTACCAGCCCGAGGGGGTGACGATGCTCACGGTGGACTCGATCTTCATGATGCCGCACCTCGGGGTGCTTTCCGAGCACCTCTACGAGGCCGCAAAGCAGGTGTTCGAAGCCGACTGCATCGTGAAGTGCGGCCACTGCGTTTCACCTGTGGGCGTCGGGAAGCCCGGCGAGATTGCGGTGACGGTGGTCGGCGACGGGGTGAAGGAGAGGGTGCCGTTCGGCTCGATCAAGGTGCTGCCCTGCGGTCGCGGCGAGTTCCTGGACGTCACCCTCGAGCCAGGAAAGACGTTCGACATGGGAGCGGGGAAGGGCAAGCCCGTCAGCCGCAAACTCGAGGGTGGCACCGTGGGGGTGATCATCGACGCGCGCGGCCGCCCGTTCAACGTCGCGATCGAAGCCCCAGACCGCATCGCCAAGCTTCGCGCGTGGCTTGCGGCCATGGGGTTGCCGTTGCCTACTTCTCTTCCTTGAACTCCGCGTCGATCACGTCGCCATCGGCGGCTCCGACGCCGGCGGTGGGCGGCTCCTCTTCGGCGGGCGCCTCACCGGCATTGCCAGCCTCGGCAGACGCCTTGTAGAGCTGCTCGGCGAGCGCGTGGCTCTCGGACTCCAACTCGTGGAATGCGGTCTGGATCGCCTCGTGGTCGTCGGAAGCGAT
This sequence comes from uncultured Fimbriimonadaceae bacterium, assembly GCA_964370995.1. Taxonomy (GTDB): domain Bacteria; phylum Armatimonadota; class Fimbriimonadia; order Fimbriimonadales; family Fimbriimonadaceae; genus JAMLGR01. The sequence goes on from CAYJMZ010000030.1 coordinate 6,253, forward strand.
CGCCTTGCGCAGCTCGGAGACCTTCTCCTCGATGCGCGTGCGCTCGGTCTCCTCGATCTTGTCGCCCGAGTCGCGCAGCATCTTCTCGATCGAGTAGCACAGTTGCTCGCTCTTGTTCTTGAGCTCCGTACGTTCCTGCGCTTGGTGGTCTGCGTCGGCGTTGGCCTCGGCCTCTTTGACCATGCGCTCGATCTCGTCCTTGTTCAGGTTGCCGCTGCCCGAGATCGTGATGCTTTGGCGCGCGCCGGTGGCCTTGTCCTGGGCGCTGACTTGCAGAATGCCGTTGGCGTCGATGTCGAATGTGACCTCGATTTGAGGCACGCGCGCGGGTGCCGGGGGGATTCCCGCGAGGTGGAACCGGCCGAGGCTCTTGTTGTCCTTGGCCAGGGGGCGCTCGCCCTGCAGGATGTGGATCTCGACCTCGGGCTGGTTGTCCGACGCCGTGGTGTACACGCGGCTCTTCTTGGTCGGGATGGTGGTGTTGCGGTCGATCAGCTTGTCGAAGATCCCGGCCTGGGTCTCGACGCCGAGGCTGAGCGGGGTGACGTCGAGCAGCAGGATGTCCTTGACCTCGCCACCGAGCACCCCCGCCTGGATGGCGGCGCCGATGGCGACGACCTCGTCGGGGTTGACCGAGCGGTTCGGCTCCTTGTTGGTGAGCTTGCGTACGAGTTCCTGGACCTGCGGCATGCGCGTCGAACCGCCGACAAGAATCACCTCGTCGATCTGGCCCGGCTTGATCTTCGCGTCGTCAAGCGCCTGGTTGAACGGCTTCTTGACGCGCTCCATCAGCGCAGCGGTCAGCTCCTCGAACTTCGCCCGCGTGAGGTTCATGTCGAGGTGCTTGGGCTCGTTGTCCACCGCCGTGACGTACGGCAGATTGATCTGCGTGTTGACCTGGGAGCTGAGCTCGATCTTCGCGCGCTCGGCGGCTTCCCGCAGGCGCTGCACCGCGGCGCGGTCCTTGGTCAGGTCCACGCCCTGGCTCTTTTTGAACTCGGAGGCGAGCCACTCGACGACCATCTGGTCGTAGTCGTCGCCGCCCAGGTGGCTGTCGCCAGCCGTGGAGAGCACTTCGACCACGCCCTCGCCGACGTCGAGGATCGACACGTCGAACGTGCCGCCGCCGAGGTCGAACACCAGGATCTTCTCCTGAGACTTCTTCTCGAGCCCGTAGGCCAGCGACGCGGCGGTGGGCTCGTTGATGATGCGCAGAACTTTGAGACCCGCGATCTCGCCGGCGTCCTTGGTGGCCTTGCGCTGCGCGTCGTTGAAGTACGCGGGCACGGTGATGACGGCCTGGTCCACCGCCTCGCCCAAGTACGCCTCGGCGTCGGCCTTGAGCTTCTGGAGGATCATCGAGCTGATCTCTTCGGGGGTCAGGTCTTTGTCGAGCGCGGGGATGTGCGCCACGACGGTGCCGTTCTTGCCGGCCTTGACCTTGTAGCTGACCCGCCCGGCCTCGTCCTTGACTTCGGTGAGCTTGTGGCCCATGAAGCGCTTGATGCTGGCGACGGTGTTCTCCGGGTTGACGACAGCCTGTCTCTTGGCCGTAACGCCGACGAGCCGCTCGCCGTTTTGCTTGAACGCGACGACGCTGGGCAGCGTGCGCGATCCCTCGGACGTCGCGATGACGACGGGCTCTCCGCCTTCCATCACGGCCACAACCGAGTTTGTGGTTCCTAAGTCGATACCGATGGTTTTTGCCATTTCTGTGTAGCCTCTAACCTCCACCTTACCTCACCGGCTTATTGCGATAGGGATAAGGACACTTGAGTCTATAAGGCTCAACACCTGTGGCCGTGGAAGAGTTCCCATGTAGCACAGGCTCCCAGCCTGTGGCCCTTTGGACCGGGCCCGGCGGTTCAGCTTACGGTTGGCCCGCGATCCAGAGGGCCTCGTACTCTTCGGGGGCGGCGTCGAAGATCGCCTGCCAGCGCTCCTCGAGTTCGAGGTTGTCGCGGACGATGCGGTCGTAGCTTTCGGTGAAGAATGGCGTGAACCGTTCGCCGGAGCGTTTGACGACGGCTTTGCCGGCCTTGGTCTTGGCCTTTTCGACGACCTCGGCGAGTTCGTAGGGTCTGCCGTGTGGGTCCTCGCGCATCGTGAAGATCATCTCGGTGGTCTCGGGCAGCACGCACGCGATCAGCACGTCCCACTTGTGTCCCTCGGGCTTCAGCAGCTCGCGAAGCATCAACGCGCACTCGGGCGGTTCCAACGGACGCCGGTGGCGGAACGTGACGTAGTAGCGCACATCGTCCGCCCGCCAGTGGGGGAGTTTGCCACGCCAGATGGAGAAGTTCTTGAAGCTCACGGATTCGGGGATCGGGGATCGGGGATCAGATTGGAGATTGGAGATTGGAGATTGGAGATTGGAGATTGTGACGATTCTTGAGCCGTTTACCCTACGGAAACTGTTCCCGGTTCCCGATCCCTGATCCCCGATCTCCGATTCCGGATCAACTTATCGCCGCATCGCCGCGCTCCCCTGTGCGGATTCGGATGGCGTCCGTGACTTCGCTCACGAAGATCTTGCCGTCTCCGATCTCGCCGGTTTGGGACCCTTCGACGATCGCGGCGAGGGCGACTTCGAGGTCCTCGTCCTTCACCACCACCACGATCTTCATCTTGGGGAGCAGGTTGACGGCGTAGGTGCTGCCCCGATACTTGTCGGTGCGGCCGAACTGGCGGCCGTAGCCTCGGACCTGCTCGCAGCTCATGCCAGCCAGGCCGGCGTCCTCGAGGGCCTGCTTGACGGTTTCGAGTCGGTTGACCCGCACAAATGCCTCCACGCGTTTCACAGGGTCTCCACCATCACCTCGTGGTTCGTGAACACGCAGATGTCGGCTGCGATGGACATGGCGGCCCGGGCGACCTCCTCGGCGTTGAGCGCGCTGTACTGCATCAGGGCCCGCGCGGCGGCAGTGGCGAGGGCGCCCCCGGAGCCGATCCCGGCCACTCCGTCGTCGGGCTCGATCACGTTGCCGTCCCCACCCACGATCAGCATCCCTTCGGTGTCGGCGACGATCATCAGCGCGTTGAGTTGGCGGAGGATCTTATCGGTGCGCCACTCCTTGGCGAACTCGACCGCGGCGCGGCGCAGATTGCCGCCAAACGCCTCGAGTTTGGATTCAAAGCGGTCCTGTAGAGCCTGGGCATCCGCCACCGAGCCCGCGAACCCGCACAGCACCTTGCCGTCCGCCAGGCGCCGAACCTTGCGCGCCTTGTGCTTGAGGATCGTGGCCTCGCCGAAGGTGACCTGCCCATCGGCGGCGAGCGCGGTAAACCCGTCGCGTCGAACGCCGATCACCGTGGTGGATCGAAACATGGGCGCAGTCTACTGGTTTGATCAGAAGGGACCGTTCGAGTGTAGTCTAGGGGTTGGATGGCACGAGCGCACCAATGGAACCGGGTCGCCGGCGTCGGGGGCGTCGCCGGGATGCTGGCCGCAGCCGCGGTCACAGGCTTCGCGGGCGGCGGACTCCTGTTGCCGACGATGTTCGTGGCCGGCGCCGCCCTGCTCGCGTTTGCCCACTCGATGGGCGCGGGGGCGCGGAGCGGCGATGCGCGCGAGCGGGATCGGCTGCGCGAGCGTGTGCGCAAGGCCAAGGACGAGTTGCTCAGCCAGCGCGCCCAGGCGGAGGCCCTGGCCAACGGACTCGAGGAGGCGCTGTTCATCTGCGACGCGCGAGGCGTCATCGTGTTCGCCAACCAACCCGCCCTGGCCCTTTTCGGGTTCGACAGTGCCGAGGGAATGAACATCCTCGCAGTCACCCTGTCGCACGACATCGAGAGGCTGGTCGCCGAGGTCGCGCAGTCGGGCGGCGTTCAGCGACGCGAGATGGAGCTCCACCTTGCCGAGCGCCGCACGGTGGCGGCCAAAGCGTGGTCGTGCCCCGGCGAGCAGGTGCTGGTCGTCGTGCAGGACCTCACCGACCTTCGCCGCCTCGAGCGCGTGCGCCGCGATTTCGTGTCCAACGTGTCGCACGAGTTGCGCTCCCCGCTCAGTGTGATCCGCGCCATCGCGGAGACGCTGCAGGACGACCCGGAGGCCGAGACCCTGATGGAGGGCTACTTGGCAAAGATCGTGTCCGAGGTCGACCGCCTCACGACGATCTCGAACGATTTGCTCGTGTTGAGCGGTGCAGAGTCCCGACCCGTCGAGCTTCAAGAGTGCGACCTCGCGGGGGTGTTCCGCTCGATCGTGGAGCAACTCCAACCCAAGGCGGTTTCGAAGAAGCTCGCGCTGACGTACGCAGGACCCAAGCATTGCGTGATTCAAGCCAACGTCACCCAGATGAACCAGATCGCTGCGAACCTGATCGAGAACGCACTGAACTACACGAGCGAGGGGCGTGTGGATGTGTCGTTGGAGGAGCTGCCCAACGCGGTGCGAATTTCGGTGCGGGACACCGGCATCGGCATCGCCACGGACCATCAGGATCGCATCTGGGAGCGCTTCTATCGCGTGGACAAGGGGCGTTCCCGCCAGACCGGCGGCACGGGCCTCGGGCTCAGCATCGTCAAGCACCTGGTCGAGGCGCACGGAGGCTCCGTCAGCGTCGCCAGCGAGTTGAACGTGGGCTCGACGTTCACCGTGCGGCTGCCGGTAGAAGAACCAGCCAACCCTCTGCACCTATCGCGAGCAGATTGACGGTAATATTGCTCACGATGTATACAAGGCTTCTCGAGGCGCCCGGGCATTCGTTCTTCCTCTTCGGGCCGCGGGGCACAGGCAAGACCACCTGGCTTAGGCAGCGCCTCGGTTCGGCGCTCTGGTTCGACCTGCTTGATCAGACCCTCTTCTTCAACCTGATTCGAAATCCAGCGATGCTGCGCCAGGCTGTGCTCGCAGCGCCATCCGGCTCATGGGTGGTTCTGGATGAGGTGCAGAAGCTCCCGGGCCTTCTCGACGAGGTACACAGAATCCTTGCGGAGCCTGCGGAACCGTACCGTTTCGCCCTGTGTGGTTCGAGCGCCAGAAAGCTCAAGCATGGGGGCGCGAACCTGCTTGCAGGTCGGGCGATCAACCGGGCGTTCTTTCCCCTGGTGGGCGCAGAGATGGACTATGCCTTCGACTTGGACGAACTGCTGAGCTACGGTGCCCTGCCCAAGATCCGGTCAGAACTTGCAATCGCCGTCGACATCCTCGAGGCCTACACGTCGAACTACATCAGGCAGGAGATCCAGCAAGAGGCGCTCGTCCGCGACATCGGAACCTTCACGCGGTTTCTCGATGTTGCCGCGCTGATGAACGGCCAGATGCTCAACATCTCGAAGGTGGCTCGCGACTGCGGGGTTGCGCGCCCGACCGTTCAGCGGTACTTCGAGATCCTCGACGATACGCTCATCGCATTTCGCCTGCCGGCTTGGAGGCCGGGCGCACGGGTGAAGGAGGTCGGTGCGGCGAAGTTCTACCTCTTCGATCCCGGCGTGGCTCGCGCGCTTGCCGGCAGGGTGCGTCTGCCGCTCACGGACTTCGAACGCGGTCCGTTGCTCGAAACGTTGGTCCTGCATGAACTGAGAGCATGGATCAACCAGTCGGGCTGCGGGGGAAGCCTGTCTTATTGGCGGACCCCTCATGGCGCGGAAGTGGACTTCGTCTGGACGCTGGGCGAAAGGGCCGTGTGCATCGAGGTGAAGGCAGCAACCCGGTGGCGCCCGGAAGATGGCAAGTACCTGCGCGACATGCTCGAGCGCGGCCTGGTCGCGAAGGCGTTCGGGATCTACCGCGGGGAGCTGGAACTGAAGGATGGCGGGGCGTGGGTGCTGCCTGTGAAGGCGTTCATGGAGCGTCTGCAGGCCGGCGAACTGATCGGGTAAGGGTAAGGGTAAGGGTCAGGGCGCGCCTCTCACCCGATTGTTGGCCCACGCCCACCTTCAGTCGGTGGTGATCGTCGTCCGCGGGCTTTCGTTGCCCGTGCGGTCGATCAGCGAAATTGCCCAGGCCTCGGTAGAAACGGGTGGAGTCCAAGTGGCCGTTCCGGAGCAACCCACGACCGCGTCGAGCGACCACTCGCCCCCGCGTTTGGCATACACAGCCGCAAATCGAAGGTCGTCGTCCGCCCCCTGGATGCGCAGGTTGCCCGAATTGAGTTCCACGCGGGGGGCCTTTGGCGGCGTTTTGTCGAGCCACGGAGAGGCTGGGATGAGCGCCGTCCGGCGATATGGCCCGGCGAGGAGCGCGTCGGCAAGGCCCTTGCTGTTGTTCGTCAGCGCCTTCATGCTGAAGTGCACGTTGCCGCCGGTGCCGGTGGTCTTGCGGGTCGTGTCGATCTGGTTCAGGATCTCGTCCACGGGCCAGTTGGCGCTGGTCAACACCTGGCTTGTGAAATTTCCGGGCCAGACGTTGCGCTTTTTCGGGTTCTGCGCGACCCACCAGTCCAGCAGCACGGGATAGCTCTGGGGCGTCTGCGCGATCGGCCAATAGAGTTGGGGCGTGTAGTAGTCGCACCAGCCTTCGACCAGCCACTTGCGCGCGTCGGCGTAGAGCGCGTCGTACTGGTCGATGCCCGCCTGAATGCCCTTGGGAACGCCGGGGCGGAAGATGCCGAAGGGGCTGATCCCGAACTTCACCCACCGTTTCTCCTTCTTGATCCCCTCGTACAGGCGCTTGATGAAGCCGTCAACGTTGGCGCGGCGCCAGTCGGACAGTCCCAGTTTGCCGCCCGCACCCACGTAGCGCCCGAAGCTCGCCTGGTCGGGGAAGGGGAGGTCGCGCTTCTTCTCGGGGTCTGCGGGGTCCTTGACGGGGTAGGGATAGAAGTAGTCGTCGATGTGCACGCCGTCGAGGTCGTAGCGCTTGACGACATCGAGCATCACGGCGATCGAGTGGTCCTGAACGCGCTTCTCGCCGGGGTCGAGCCACAGGTACGTGCCGTACGGCTTGGCGAGATCCGTGGTTTGCGAGATGTGCGTGGCGGAGGGCTTGCCTTTGGCGCTGGGGTGCCACGCGCGATAGGGGTTGAACCACGCGTGGAGTTCGAGGCCCCGCTTGTGCGCCTCCTCCACGGCGAAGGCCAGGGGATCCCAGTAGGGCGAGGGCGGCTTGCCCTGCTGGCCGGTGAGGTACTCGGACCACGGTTCCAGTTTGCTCGCGTAGAGGGCGTCGGCGGCGGGCCGGACCTGCAGGATCAGGGCGTTGAGGTGAATCCGCTTGGCCGTATCGAGGACCTTGACAAGTTCGGCCCTGGCCTGTTCGGTGGTGAGGTCGCGTTTTGTGGGCCAGTCGATGTTGTCGACCGTGGCAACCCAGGCTGCGCGGAACTCCCGAGGGGCGGGGGGTGGCACGTCTTGGGTGATCGCGAGTCCCAGCAGCGTGATGGCAAGCATTGGGGGAGAGTAGCACAGGCACCCCTGCCTGTGATCCGGCCAACGGACACACAGGCACCCCTGCCTGTGATCCGGCCAACGGACACACAGGCACCCCTGCCTGTGATTCGGCCAACGGACACACAGGCAGGGGTGCCTGTGCTACTCTCAGGCCCATGATCTTGGTGGTGGGTGGAGCGGGGTTCATCGGCTCGCACATGTGCAGGCGGTTGCGCGAGGCGGGCGAGCCGCACCTGGTGTTCGACAACTTCGAGCAGGGGCACCGGGGGGCGCTGCTGGGAAGTCCGGCGTTCGAGGGCGACCTGCGCCGCGCGGAGGATATCCAGCGGGCGTTTGCTCAGAACGCCATCGACGTGGTGATGCACTTCGCGGCCTACATCTCCGTGGGCGAGAGCGTGCGCGAGCCCGGGAAGTACTGGCGCAACAACACCGCGGGGGTGCTGAACCTGCTGGAGGCCATGCGCGGCGCGGGGGTGGCGAAGTTCGTGTTCTCCTCCACCGCGGCGATCTTCGGCGAGCCGGAGCGGGTGCCGATCGACGAGGAGCACCCCAAGGCGCCTACGAGTCCGTACGGGCAGAGCAAGCTTGCGGTCGAGGCCATGCTGGCGGACTACGACACGGCGCACGGCCAGAAGAGCGTGTGCCTGCGCTACTTCAACGCCGCCGGCGCCTCACCCGATGGCGATCTCGGCGAAGACCACACGCCCGAAGAGCACTTGATCCCCGTGGCGATGCTCGCGGCTCTCGGCAGGCGGCCGGGTTTGAAGCTGTTTGGCACCGACTATCCGACGCCCGACGGCACGTGCGTGCGCGACTACATCCACATCCTCGACCTCGCCGAAGCGCACCTGCTGGCTGTGCGGCACCTGAGGGGCGGTGGAGACTCGCGGCGCTACAACCTCGGCAACGGAGTGGGGTTCTCGGTTCGGGAAGTGATCGAGATGGTCGAGCGCGTGTCCGGGCGCAAGGTGCCTCACGAAGACGCCCCGCGCCGCCCCGGCGACCCCGCGACCCTCGTGGCGGCGAGCGACCGCATCCGCGCCGACTGGGGTTGGGAGCCGCGGTACCCAGAACTCGAAACGATCGTGCGCCACGCGTGGGCCTGGTTCGAGGCGCACCCCCACGGGTATGGGGAGTAGTCGGCGCTCACCCATGCCTCCGCAGCCCCGCTGTGGAGGCTTTCGCTTCGGCTGGCAAGGTAAGCCCTCCACAGCGGGGCTGCGGAGGCATCTCCTTCCCGGGCGCGGTCAACTGCCGCGGGAATAGTGAATCACTACACTAACCGGTCCACGACGCCGTGCCGTGAAGCACGATCAGTCCATCCCCTACAACGACGTTGGTGAGCGTGACGTCGAGAGGGAGGTCCTGCGCGTCGAACACGGGGTTGACCTTGGCGAGGTTGGACTCGACCATCCCTCGGGCGGGGGAGGGCACACCGTCGGCCGAGGCGAGGTCCACCCAGATCTGCTTGCCGTCCGCGATGCGCAGCGTGCACACCACGCGGGCGCGAATCACCACGATCATGCGCGCGCTGGCCTCGACGATCACCTTGCCGTCGTCCAGAGTCACGGCGAACCCGCTGAGTCCGCCGGGGGCTTTTCGTTCGAGGAAGTTGGCGACCGCTTGGGCGCTGATCTTCGCCTCCATCTCCGCGGGCTGCATGGTGAGGGCGAACGGGTCGGTGACGATCTGCGTCTGCTCGGCCTGAAGCGAGAGTTCCTCAATCGCCAGGCCCACGGACGTTTCCAGGTCGGCAAAGGTAGCCGCCCAGGCCCCCGCGCGGATCGTTTCGGACATGGCGGAAGGATACCGGCGTTGGGTGATGGGTGTAGAGGTACGCTTTTGAGCCTGGGCGAGTGGCGGAACTGGTAGACGCGCTGGATTTAGGTTCCAGTGTCGCAAGACGTGAGGGTTCGAGTCCCTCCTTGCCCACCAGACTTCGCCAAGGCTACGTCTGGCTTTGCTAGAGGGATCGGTCGCGAAGTCTGCCCGCCGAAGCTCCGGCGAAGGCGGGCTAACTACGTCTTAGAGTGCGCGGACTCCCGGTCCGCGCTTTGCACC
>CAYJMZ010000031.1:0-15459 GCA_964370995.1 uncultured Fimbriimonadaceae bacterium
CCCGCCCCGCCGCGGGGGGGGGGGGCGGGCGGCGCGGCGCCGCGCCCCCCCCCCCCCCCCCCCCCCCCCCCCCCCGCCACTATGCAAGAGCCTGGCGGGTTCACTCGCGATCAGAGCTTGACGGACATCTAGAGGACCCATAAGCCCCTACACAGCAATCGTCGCCAGTGAGGGTGAGGTGGTGAACGCAGCCTCGGTCTTTGCGCGCACCTCGTCCTCGGTCACATCGGGGGCGAGTTCGGCGAGCACCATGCCGTGCTTTCCGATCTCGAACACGCAGAGGTCCGTGATCACGAGGTCCACGACTGCCTTGCCCGTGAGCGGCAGCGTGCACTGTTTGAGCACTTTGGAGTCGCCGTGCTTGTTCGTGTGCTCCATCACCACCACCACGCGCTTGACGCCCGCCACGAGGTCCATGGCGCCGCCCATGCCTTTGACCATCTTGCCGGGGATCATCCAGTTTGCGAGGTCGCCCTCTTCGGAGACCTCCATGGCACCCAGGATCGACAGGTCGATGTGCCCCCCTCGGATCATCGCGAAGGAGTCGGCGCTGCTGAAGAACGAGGTGCCCGGAATCTCGGTGATCGTCTGTTTGCCGGCGTTGATCAGGTCGGGGTCCTCTTCGCCCTCGAAGGGGAAGGGTCCCATGCCGAGCATGCCGTTTTCGCTCTGCAGCACCACATCCATGCCCTCGGGGATGAAGTTCGCCACGAGGGTGGGGATGCCGATGCCGAGGTTCACATAGAAGCCGTCGCGCAGCTCCAGCGCCGCGCGTTGGGCGAGTTGGTCGCGGGTGAGAGGCATGACTCCATTATGGGTGATGGGGAGATGTCTGACCAAAAAGAGTGATTGTATCACCACCTATAGGGGTAGAATAGCCACTAGAGGTGGTGATATGAGATGAGGATCGACCGGCAGATGAGTTTGTTCGGCACACGCTTGCGCACTCAGATCCTCCTGCTTCTGGCGTTGCTGGAGGAGAGCTATGCGACGGAACTTGCCCGGCTTGCAGGAGCCCGACTCTTTGCGGTGCAGAAACACCTCGAGGTCTTTGAGGACGAAGGTGTTCTTGTGTCGCGCGTAATCGGTAGGGAGCGGCGGGTCTCTTTCAACCCCCGCTTCTTCGCCAAGAACGAACTCCAGGTCCTCCTGGCCCGACTGGCGGAACAGGATCGGGACGTGTCCGCTGCTGTGCTGACCGTTCGCCGCAGACCTCGGCGAAAGGGCAAGGAACTGTGAAATGGGTGCTTTGATCGAAGAGATGATGACCCTCCGGGAAGTGGCCTTCGCCGTATGCACCGCCTTCGACCACCATGGCATTGTGGCCGTGCTCTCAGGGGGCGGGGCTGCTACGATCTATGCGCCGAACGACTACCAGTCAAGGGATATCGACTGGGTCACCGAGTGGAGGGGGCACGGGGGACAACAGGTTCTGAACAAGCTTGGGTACGTGCTCCAAGGCCAGCAGTACGTCCACACGTCCAACCCCTTCACCCTCGACTTCCCCCCGGGTCCCCTGATGGTGGGCGACGACGAGATCCAGAAGTGGGACACTCTGTTCGAGGGCTCACAGCTCCTGCACGTCATTTCGCCAACGGACAGCGTTCGCGATCGGCTTGCGGCCTACCTCCATTGGAACGATGTGCCAAGCCTCGAGGTCGCTCTTGCCGTCGCGAGGCACCAGCCCATCGACCTTCCGCTGGTCGAGGAGTGGTGCCGCCGAGAGGGCCGTCCGGATCGCTTCGAGGTGTTCCGGCGTAGGCTGGGAAAGTCCTAGCGTTTTAGAGTGCGCGGATTCCCGATCCGCGCTTTCACGTGCGGCGGAGCCGCTCCCCATGGCTGGCGGCCGCTCCGCGGGGTGCGAAAGCGCGAACTTCGTTAGCGCACTCTAAAATAGGATCAGCGGGGCGTCGTCGTGCGCCGCTCGATGCGCTCTAAAATAGGATCAGCGGGGCGTCGTCGTTCGCCGCTCGATGCGCTTCTCGTAGTGTGTGCCTTGCATGATCCGGTTCACGAAGATCGAGGGCACTTGAATGTTGTTGGCGTCCAACCCACCGACCTCGACCAACTCCTCGACTTCGGCGACGCACACCTTGCCGGCGGTGGCCATCATCGGGTTGAAGTTTCGCGCTGTCTTGCTGAACACGAGGTTTCCGGAGCGATCCCCTTTCTGGGCCTTCACGATCGACAAGTCGGCGTGGAGGGCGGTTTCCATCACGTACCACTCGCCGTCGAACTGGCGGGTTTCCTTCCCCTCGGCGATCAGCGTGCCGTAGCCGGTCTTCGTGTAGAAGGCGGGGATGCCCGCTCCCCCGGCTCGGATGCGCTCCGCCAGCGTGCCCTGGGGGTTGAACTCCAACTCGAGTTCGCCCGCAAGGTACTGGCGCTCGAACTCCGCGTTCTCGCCCACGTAGCTGGAAACCATCTTGCGGACCTGCCGGGTTTCCAGCAAAAGGCCGAGCCCAAAGTCGTCCACGCCGCAGTTGTTCGAGATCACCGTGATCTGCGCCACCCCCGAGTCGCGCAAGGCCGAGATCAGGTGCTCGGGGATGCCGCACAGGCCGAACCCGCCGGCCATGATCGTCATGCCATCGAACAGCAAGCCTTCGAGGGCGGAGGGGGCATCGGGATAGACCTTGTTCATGGAACCCCAGTTTACTGGGTCACGACGCCCGCAAAGAAAAGAGGGGGCCGATGAAGGCCCCCGTATGGAATTGCACGGAATATAAGACTTCCCCTTTCAAGATCGAAGCCTTAATGTTTCGACTGCAATTCCCGGGCCGACGTTCGCCCACCCCAGGACTTAGGAAAGGGGTTCCGAGCCCAAACCTGGCATTTTTGCGAGGTCGAGCAACCCTTCCAGGCCGAAGGTGAGGGTGCTGTTGCTGGCCAGCGTGTCGCACCCCGCCACCCGACCGAGTTCGAGAACCTCCTTCTCCTTGTGTCCCGCGTGGCCGATCACGTGAACCCCCAACGCGCGAAGCCGAGGCACCACCGTGGCGGCATCGAACTTGGGGGACCCGAGGTTGACGATCGCGACGCGCGCGTCCGTGGCCTCGGGCACTTCGCCCACCACCTCGGGCTCGTGCCCCAGCGCCTTGAGCGACTTGCACAGGCGGGCGCTCCACATCAGGTTGTCGTCGAACAGCAGCACCTTCACTCCCCTAGCGTAGCAGGCCCGCGGGTACCCTGCGCCGGTATGGCGATTCGCCCCATGGAGTGGTCCGACCACGGCACCCTGCGCCTGCTCGATCAACGGGTGCTCCCGTTGCGCGAGTCGTGGTTGGAGCTGGGGACGTGGGAGGAGGTCTCCGATGCCATCCGGGACATGGCTGTGCGGGGCGCGCCCGCGATCGGCGTGGCCGCGGCCTACGGGATGGCGCTGGCGGCCCTGCGGGGCGTGGATCGCAACGCCGCGGACAAGGGGCTGGCAGCCTCCCGCCCCACCGCCGCGAACCTGTTTTGGGCGCTCGACCGAATGGCCTCCGTGGCGCCGTGGACCTTCAAGACCGCCCTTGCCGAGGCGCGGCGCATCGAGGCGGAAGACCTCGCGTGCAACGAGGCCATCGGACGTCACGGCGCCGCCCTCGTTCCCCACGGCGCGCGGATTCTCACCGTGTGCAACACCGGCAGCCTTGCCACCGCCGGGCACGGCACGGCGCTGGGCATCATCCGCAGCGCCTTTGCGAACGACCCGGCCATCTTTGTGTACACGTGCGAGACCCGCCCGCGCCAGCAGGGGTTGCGGCTCACGGCGTGGGAGCTGATGCACGACGGCATCCCGTTCGCGTCGATCGCCGATGGCGCAGCCGCGTCCCTGATGCGGGCCGGCAAGATCGACTTCGTGGTGGCCGGCGCCGATCGCATCGCGGCCAACGGCGACACCGCCAACAAGATTGGCACCTACGCGCTGGCCGTGCTTGCCGCGCACCACCGCATCCCCTTCGTGATCGCCGCGCCCAGCTCGACCATCGATCGCACGCTGGCAGAAGGGGACGGGATCCCCATCGAGGAACGCTCAGCCGAGGAGCTCACCGAGATCGAGGGCGTGCGCGTCGCCCCCGAGGGCTGCCCCGTCTTCAACCCCGCGTTCGACGTGACGCCGGGCGCGCTCATCGAGGCGATCGTGACCGAGCACGGGGTGCACCGTGGCCCGTACCGTTTCGCGTCAACCGACGAGGCCGTGGCGAGCAGATGACCATTCAGCAGGTGATCGCGACGCGCAGGGATGGCCGCCCACACCCGCAGGCGGAGATTCGGTACCTGGTGCACGGCGCGGCGGACGGCTCGATCCCCGACTACCAACTGGCAGCGTGGCTGATGGCCGCGTATCTCAACCCGCTGGGGGAGCAGGAGACCGCATGGCTCACCGCCGCGATGGCCGACAGTGGCGAGCGCATCGACCTCGCCGGGTTGCCCAAGCCTTGGGTGGACAAGCACTCGACGGGCGGTGTGGGTGACAAGACCTCGCTGGTGTTGCTCCCTCTGCTGGCAGCGTGCGGGCTCACCGTGGTCAAGATGAGCGGCCGCGGCCTCGGCATCACCGGCGGAACCATCGACAAATTGCAGTCGGTGCCCGGGTTCCGCCTGGACTTGTCGCCCGCCGAGCTCAAGGCGCAGGCCGCGCGCATCGGCTTGGCCATCACCGGTCAGACCCCCGACCTCGCCCCTGCGGACAAGGTGCTGTACGCGCTGCGCGACGCCACGGCGACCGTTGCTTCGATCCCCCTGATCGTGTCGAGCATTTTGTCGAAGAAGCTGGCCGGCGGGGCGGATCTGGTCGTGCTGGACGTGAAGACCGGCTCGGGCGCGTTCATGAAGGACATCGGACACGCACGACAGCTTGCCGCGGCCCTGAAACGAACGGCAGAGTTGGTGGGCCTGAAGGTCGACGTGTCCCTGACCGACATGGACCAACCGCTGGGCCGCATGGTGGGCAACGCTCTGGAGGTGCGCGAGGCCCTCGACGTGCTCGCCGGGCGCGCCGAGGGCCGATTCCGAACGCTATGCGTGGAGTTCGCCGGCATCGCCCTGGCGGCCTCGGGCAAGGCCCCCTCGCGCGAAAGAGGCCGCGCCGTGGCGGAAGGCGCCCTGGCCTCGGGCGCGGCGCTCGCGAAGGCGCGGGAGTGGTATGCCGCGCAAGGGGCCGCCGTTGACGTGGACGGCACCGTTCAGGGCCTGCCCGTGGCGCCGGCGGTCTTGGAAGCCGTGTTTCGAGGCGCAAACGGGTGGGTGTCGCGCATCGACGCACAGGTGGTGGGGGAGGCCGTGGTTGCCCTGGGCGGCGGGCGCATGCACAAGAGCGACACGATCGACGCGGCGGTGGGCATCGAACTGTGCGTGCAGGTCGGCGACGCCGTGGTCGAGGGTCTTCCCCTGTTCCGAGTTCACGCGCGTAATTCGGAGGCGGCGGAGGCAGCACAGGAGAGGGTCCGCGCGGCCATCCAAACTGTCCGGGTTCCGGTAGCCCCTAGGGACTTGTTCCTGTAGCCGCGACTGTCTCGGAACACAGGCTGGGAGCCTATGCTACGAAGAGCCTGGCCAGGTCCCTGATCCCTGACGCTAAATCACGCCTTTGCGGGCGATCTCCTCGCCTCGGTTGGGGGCGATCGGGCGGACGCTGGCGACGGCGTCGCGCTCGTGGTCGAGCAGCAGCAGCCAGTCCTCTTGCACGTCGCCTTTTGGGAAGATCTCGTTCTCTTGGTATTCGGCCCGAACCGCGTCGTGGAGGTCTTGTTGCGTCACGCCGGTGTCCCCGCTGGGCTCGGCGATGGCGCGGCGGATTGCCGAGTCCTTCGCGCGATCCACCACGGACTTGAGCAGCGCACCGCTCACGAGGTCCTTCCAGTAAAGCGTGTCCGATGTGCCGCTGCGTAGGGAGACCCTCAGGAACTCGGTGTCCTTCGCCTGGCGCCACAGGAAGTCGATCGTGCCCTCGATCAACTGCTTTCGGGCGCAGTCCACCTCGCCGTGATTCTCCTTGAGCACCGCGGGGTCGAGCGGCAGGCGGTCGTGGAGGTAGATCGCCAGAATCTGCGTGGAGGCGGCTTTGTCAGGCCGGGCGACCTTGACCTTGCGGTCGATGCGCTCGGGGCGCAGCACGGCGGGGTCGATGTAGTCGGGCCGGTTCGACGTGAGCATCAGCACCACGTTCTCCAAGCTCACCAGCCCATCCAACTCGGCGCAGAACTGCGGCACCACCGTGTTGCTGATGTTTAGGTACCGGCCGCTGGAGCGCGTTCGGAGCACGGACTCCGCCTCGTCCATGAAGATGAAGACGAGGTGCCCCTCCTTGGCTTTGCGGCGGGCGGTCTCGAAGATCTCCCGTACGATGCGCTCGGTTTCGCCCAGCCACATGTTCAAGATCTTCGGGCCGCTGATCGCCATGAAGTACTCCTTCACGGGTCGCCCGAGGCTCTTGCCGTACTCCTTGGCGAGGTTGTGCGCCGTGGCCTTGCCCAACAGCGTCTTGCCGCATCCCGGCGGGCCGTAGAGCAGGATTCCCTTGATGGGCTTCTTGTCGTACTTCGCGTAGATCTCGGCGTGCAGGAGCGGCTGCTCGATCGTCTCGCGGATCAGGCGGATCGCGGCGTCCTGGCCTCCCACGGCCTCCCAGGGGATCTCGGGAATCTCCTCGAAGAAGTACTCCTTGGTCTCCGTTCGGGGGAAGTGCTCGAGGGCCATGCGCCCCGCGGCGTCGCACCGGACCTCGTCGCCCGCCCGAATGAGGGTATCGGCCAGCGTGGCGGCGCGCAACACGAGGCGCCCCCCGTCGGCCCCTGGGGCGTTGCCCTTGAGGCGAAGGCGGCCGTCCTCGAGGGCTTCTCCCACGCGCTCGACGGTGCCCCCGGTGTCGGGCGCCAGCACATCGACGATCGCATAGGCCTCGTTGAGCGCGACCTTGACGCCGCGTGCAAGGGCCTCGGCCTTGAGTTTGGGGTCGCGCTCCGCCACGAACGTGCCGTCGCCCAACTGAACGAGCGCACGGCCCTCGCCCAGGTGCTCCAGAAACGTGCCCACCCTCTGCGCGGGTGCGGTTAGTTTTGCGTAGGCCTCCTCGTACTCGGCGAGCAATTTGCGCGACGTTTCGGCCTCCTGCTCTTCGCGGTCCATCGCATCGCGCAAGGCCGCAAGGTGGTTTTGCGTCTTGGGATCCGAAGGAGGGTCGGAGAGCAGGCGGTTGAGAATCTCTCGCGAGAACGGAGGGTCGGGGGCCTGCATATCTCATCATACGCCGCGGGGCGACGCAAGATCCTCAGGCGGAGCGGCGTGCGCTGGCCACGGCCTCGATGGTCGCCTCGGCGGCGGCGGTGAGCGCGTCGGGGTCCGCGCTGTGGGTCCCCGCTGCGGGCGTGCTCGCATCGCCCTGCACGAGCTGTCCGGTCACCGTCACCGTGCGGGAGTCGTCCTCGCCCGTGGACACGACCTCCTGGACCTGCAGTGCGGCCTCGGTGTACACGCGCTCCAGCGCCTTGCCCGTCGCAATCGCCACGGACTCCAGAGGGTCCTTGCCCCCGCGGTGGTGCATGCCGCTCACGACGTTCGTGCCCACCTTGAGGAACACGGTCGTCAACGCGTTGGCCGAGCGCTCGTCGGTGTACACGCCGACCACCTCGGGTCGGAGCTCCCGTGTCGCCTCCGGCGCCATACGTTCTTCGCCGGGCTCGGACGCCTTCTCCGTGGGCTTCTGGGCGATACAGTCCTGGCTGGCGAGGTTGATGAGGTTGTCCAGGGTCGCGGCGAAGTGCACGCTCTCGCGCTCTTTGGTCCGCTTGCCCCCGCGAAGGCCGACGGAGAAGGTCACCGCCTCGTTCGCCTCCGCGATCGAAGCCTCGGGCATCCGCTCCTTGAGCGTGTCCACGAGTTCCTCGGAGTCTCCGCGCGAACGCGTCGTGCCGATGGCGAACTCGTCGCCCCCGTAGCGTACCAACACGTCCGTGCGTGGGTCCGTGCACTCCTTGAGCAGGTTCGCGACGCGGCTGAGGACCCGGTCTCCGACGATATGCCCATAGTGTTTGTTATAGAGGCCGAAATCGTTCAGGTCCACGAACAGGATGCAGATTTCCTTGCCCTGCTTGAGCGACTCGACGCCCCATTCTCGCCGGCGGGCGCTCCACGGCAGGTGGGTCAGGGGGTCCCACGAGCGTCCCAATTCGCGCAGGAGAAGATTGGAGGTCACCATCCCCACGAAGCGCTCGCCGCACACCACCGGCGCGTGGTCGATGTGCTCGCGCACGAACATCTCGGCGACCTTGCGGACGGGGGTGCCGGCCTGGACCAGGGGACCGGGCCCCTCGATGTACGCCTCGATCGGGTCCATTTCGGGCGCGGTGGCGAGCCGATCAAGCGTCACCGCACCGAGCACCACGCCGTCCCGAACCACGCTGAGGGCTCGGATGTGGTGACCCTCCATGATGTGCCTCGCGGTCAGCACCAGGTGCTTGGGGTCTGCCCACACGGGCAGCAGTTTCAGGTCGTCGATGTGGTGCACGGCTAGGGGGTGGGAACAGCACGGACCCACCGCCAGTGTATCAATGTTTATGCCACCCAAACCGCCTTGGCAGGCTCGAAACAGCAATTGTACGGGGGTGAAGTATAGCGAACGCTATGGATGATGGAGGTGGGAGACGACCTGCCCGACGAATGCCTCGAGACGCTCCTGGAGACCGGCGTCTTGGCGCAGATTCGTATCGAACCGAGACGCGCGCAGGTACACCGCGGCGGGCTCGATGCCGAAGGCCCGCGCCACGTCGGCCTCGGGGAGTAGGGCGACGCGGAGCATCGTGTACAGCGCCATCCCGTCCGAAGTGGCGGCTGCGCGCAGGATGGCGGCGGCGAGGTCCCACTCGCTGTTGTCCGCGAAGAACGGGTTTACGATGCCGCACGCACGAACGGCCGCCCACTCGTCGGGCCAGCAAGAACCCTCGTGTTTGAGCCGGACCAGCGCGCCGCGCAGCGTGCGTCCGTTCCCCCGGAGGCCTTTTGCGAACAGCCGCTCGGTGGGCGGGCCGAGTTCCAAACCTTCGGAGCGCGCGATGCGGTGCACCAACGTGGGCCGCTCGCCGCGCGAAGGCTCGGAGATGCCTGCGATGGCCCACTCGCGGTTCAGGGGCAGTTGGGCACGGATCGAGCGGTCCACCCGGTCCGCCGTGATTGCGAGCAGCGTGGGCCGCCCCGCGCGGACGCGGCGTTCCAGTGCGAGACAGAACGGCACCCGCAGGCGGCCGCGCGAGAGCGCATCCTCCGCGTTGTCGATCAGAAGTGGCGCGAGCGGGTCGAGACGGGGTGGGTCGGTGACCCACTCGCACGCGTCCACGACACGGAACCACCCCCGTCCAAGCTCCTTTTTCAGGCGAAAGGCCGCGGCGTTCAGCAGGTGGGTCTTGCCCCAGCCGCTGGGTCCCACGAGGCACGCGAAGGTCTGGAGCCCCGCGGTGAACAGCAGGGTCGCCTCGACCGCCTGGATGTTCGAGGCGAGGGTTGCGAACGTGTCGAACGTCTGGGGCTCGTGTGCGGGTGAACACGGCACCGCTTCGGCGTCCGCCACCCTATTCCGAGTCAGAGCCCTCGGGTTCCAGCCGGCAGCCCCCTCGGCTCTGCCCGGCACGCGCTCATCAAGCCCCCTCATGCAGGTCCATTCTTGGGGAAGTACGTGGCGGGCGTCAACCCCTCAGTTTTCCGCCGGATGTGCAATACGCTTCCAGTAGTCGGCAAACACGAACGTGGGGCTGTGTTTGGGTACGTGGCACTTCGCGCACGACGCGTTACCGACCTTGCGCATCGGCCGGGCTTTTGGTCGGACGCTGTGCGCGAGGCCCGCGCCGTGGCAACTTTCGCAGCCCACATCGGCGAGTTGCGGCGTGGCGGCGCGTGTGTAAAACCCCGCTTTCGAGACGAGGCCGACCACGTGGCAACCCACACAGTCGGGGTCGCGATCGTGACCGCTCTTCTCCAGCGTGGCCAGCGCGTGCGAGTGGGCTGAGGCGCTCCAAACCCGGTGGGCGGACGCGTGGCACGACCCGCACCGCTTGGTGCCGGCGTAAGCGTCTCCCGGCGACCGGGGGGTTTTTTCGAGCAAGTGCTCGTCGCCCACGCGCGCCAGATAGCGGTTGTACGCTCGAAGGGCGTCGGGATCGTCCGGGTATTCGGGCCCCAGCGCCACGGCGGCGTACTCGCGGAACGCGCCGTCGCGCCACACCAGGCGCAGGAGGTGCTTGCCGTCCTCCCCGGGGCTCACCAACCACGTCTCGCCCATCCGGAGGGCCTCCGCGGCGGGCGATCCAGACGCGCGATACTGCACGAGGCGGAGCTCGGGGTGGCGCTGGGCGATCTGCCTTGCGTCATCCAGGGATCCGCGCAGAAGCAGCAGCGGGGACTTCCCAGCCGCCTGCGCCGCCGCCACGAGGCCGTCCACGGCCGCGTCGATTCCCACCGGGCGCTCGCCGAGGGGAAGGGCCACGTCGACCGCGCGCGTCGAGGCGCCCCCCACCATGAAGGGGCCCGCCTCCCCGTACGCGGTGAGCGGGTTCGTGGCCGACGGCGCCACGCTGGACGACAGCAGACGACCCGGGGCCAGCGTTCCGAGCGCCGTGACGAGACCCTTGCCCAGGCGCGCCTCGGACGGGCCGACGTGCACGTACGCCGCACCCATCAAGGTCAGCGTCTCCGCAAGGGTTTCTGCCTTCAGCTCGTCCTGGCGGCCCCCCTCCGCGATCAATCCCCCGTTTTCCAGGACCACGGCGCTCTTCCCGTGGACCAGCGTGCGCACGGCGGAAACGCGGCGCAGGATGCCTCCGCTCATCGGTTTGGTGCACCCGCACGGGGCCAGCATGCCGTCCGTGTCGCCACCCAACACCAGGAGAGTCTCGCCGCCCCGGGAGGTCGGGAGGTTGGCGCCCGCCAGCACAGCGCAAGCTGCGGCCAGCCCCCACAGCTTCACCGGACCACCGCTTGCACCGGCACGAGGATCGTGCGCTGGTTCGGATCGTCCGTTTCGACGGTGATTGTCGCCTTGAGCACGCCGAAGGGGGCGGTGCCGTCGAACTGGACGGACACCAGGTGCTCCCACTGTTCGCGAACGGGCATGTGCGTGAACTTGAGGGCGGGATTGTCGGATCGAACGGCCACGATGCCGAAGGGTTTGCCGGGTCGGCTGAGCAGGAAGCTCGCGCGCCGGGGCGACCGGGCGATCTCGCCGAAGTAGACCTGGTCCGGCAGGGCCACGATCCCCTTTTGGATGCTGAACGAGTAGTGCAGGGTGGGGAAGCGGTCGCTGTCCGTATCGATGACCAACGACGCGTTCCCGCGGCCCGGCGGAAGCGCGTCGTCGAGGTGCACGGAGAAGCGGTACCCCTTGTGCGTGCGTTCGGCCTCGCCCAGTTCGGGGTCGGCAAGGCGGCCGGTCCACGGCTGCATGGTCACCTTGCCCTTCAGGCCGTTGAGCTTGAAGGTCTTGGGAACAAACGCCGCGTCGTCGGAGAGGGAGAGGTACACGTCCAAGTCGGTTCCCGTCGCACCCGCGAGCACGACCGGGCCGGCGGGGCTCAGCAGCCGGTAGCGCGGCTTGACGTGGACCACGAGGGGGATTTCGCGCACGGGGAAGTCCGGATCGTTGGAGAACACGATCAGGCGTTTGTGCAGCTCGCCGACGAACTCGGTGGTGTCGATCGACGCCTGCAGCAGCATCGTGTCTCCGGCCGCGAGGGTTGCCCTGGGCGTTGCTGAGAGGCACCCGCAATCCGGGCGGACCTCCAGCGCGAGCGGTGCGTTGCCTCGGTTGGTCACCTGCACCACGAACCGGATCAGCTCGCCCTGGAGGGTGGGCGTCGTGGCGAGCACGGGCTGCTCGAGCAGAAGCTGGGGGCGGGCTGGACGGAGCCGGGTGCCCTTGAGCACCGCCTTGCGCAGCGCGTCCGAGGCCTCGAGGTTGGCGCGCGCGAGCCGGTACTCCCCGAGCGCGGGTGTGAGGAACCGAAACCAGGGAAGGTCGGTGCGCCCCATGATGGGCCCGAACGTGAGGGGGGAGCGCGCCAGGCCGAGGTACGCGCCGATGGCGAACCCGACCTCGTTGTTGATGTCGGCGGGTTGGGTGGGCCGGGGCGGGCTTCCGCGCTCGAGGGAGAGGACGGCGTCGATGCGGGGGTCGGCGGGGTCCATGGACGCGAAAAACACCGCGCCGGCGGGGTGAGGTTCTCCCAGCGCCGGGGGCAGGCGCTTGGCGAAGCGCACGCGGACGTCGGGGCGCGCGCCCACGGAGATCTCAACGTCGGGAATGCCGCGGGCCCACATCTTCGCGGCCTGGTCGCGGGCCTCAGCAAACTCCAGGCGCTGGGCGGGCGGCACGGCGGAGTCGTCCCAATGGATGCTGAACGCCCGCGTGGGCAGCGCGGCGCTCGCCCGGCGCGCGGCGTCCACGTCCCCGCGGGCCAACGCGTCCTCGACCGCGAGGCACACGGCTTGGAACTCCGCGCTGCATCCGGGCGCGAGGGTGGGCGCGTCTTGGGTGGACGCTTGCAGCGAGGCGACGACGATAAGCAAGAGGGCGGTGGTCATGGGAGGGTCGGTGTTTGGCGGAGGTTCTTCGCCCGTTTCTTTGACGGACGTCGGACGCGTGTGGGTTGTTACTTCGGCTAATCGACAAACGCGTCGGGTTCGGGCGGTCTGCGCAGGTACGCCTCGACGAAACCGTCGAGGTCGCCGTCCAGCACGCCCGCGATATTGCCCGTCTCGTGGCCTGTGCGGTGATCCTTGACCATGGTGTAGGGCTGGAGTACGTAGCTCCGGATCTGGCGTCCCCAAGCTGCGGGCCCGCCCTCACCCTTGATGACGCGCATCTGCTCCGCGCTCTCCGCCCGCCCGAGGGCCGCCAGGCGCGCCGCGAGCACCGTCATGGCGCTGGCGCGGTTCTTGTGCTGGCTTCGTTCGTTTTGACACTGCACCGTGACCCCCGTGGGGAGGTGGGTGATGCGCACGGCACTTTCGGTCTTGTTCACGTGCTGTCCCCCGGCGCCGCTCGCACGCAGGGTGTCGACCTTGAGGTCGTCGGGGTCGATGTTCACTTCGGCCTGTTCGATCTCGGGCAGCACCTCGACGCGGGCGAACGACGTGTGCCGGCGCGCGGCGGCGTCGAACGGCGAGATCCGCACGAGCCGGTGCACCCCGTTCTCGGCCTTGCAGTACCCGTAGGCGCTGTCGCCCTCCACACGCAGGTTCACGGTGCGGTAGCCCGTCACCTCGCCGGGATTCTCGCTGAGGAACTCGACCTTGAACCCGCGGCGCTCGAACCAGCGGAGGTACATGCGCAGGAGCATGTTCGCGAAGTCGCACGACTCGTCCCCGCCGGCGCCCGCGTTGATCTCGAATAGCGCGGGGTTGCCGTCGTACTCGCCGTTCATGAGGGTTTTGAACTCGAACGCATCGAGATCCAGAAGGAACTGGGCCGCCATCGCGTCCGCTTCCCCTTCGATCTCGGGACTTGGCTCGAGCTCAAGCATCGTGTAGAGTTCGCGGAGGTCGGCCTCGGTCTTGGCGAGGCGCTCGAACGGGTCCACGATGCCTTTGAGGCGGGAAAGGCGTCGTTGCTCGCGGTTCGCGGACGCGGGATCGGCCCAGAAGTCGGGTTGGGAGGCCTTCTGCTCGAGTGTCAGGATCGCGCGCTGAAGTTTCGGTAGGTCAAAGATGACCTCCGATAGCGTCCATTCTCCCGCGGGCACCGGACAGCGCTTCATGCTGCGACACGTCGAGCATGGCGAAAGTGTACCCGTGCTTCATGGGATCGGGGATCGGGGATCAGGGATCGGGGATCGGGGATCACCGCGCATTTTGTAGTATAGTGAAGCACCAAATCAGACTGAATTCTGCATTTTTGCGGGCGAGATTGAAGGAGGTTGTGTTGAGAAGCAAGAAGGAGATCCTGGTGCGCGCGTTTGCACTCGCGGGGATGGTGGCTCTCGTTGCAACGGCTGGCGCGCAGACCAGTGTGATCAAGCCGCTCAAGCGAACCATTGGGCCGCGGGCGGTCAAGGAATCCACCAATAAGGTGTTCCCGCAAATCGACGAGACCATCCGCTTCGTGCCGGTCAAGCCGGAGAACCCCACGCCGAAGTGGTGGCGCAAGCCCGACGAGGGTTCCAACACCCTTGCCGTGGGCGAAACGTTCGCCGAGTCGAGGGTCCAGCGGGGCACGCAGTTTCCCGGCATCGGGTTCACGGGTTGGTATCCTCCCGACCCGAATATGGCGGTCGGTCCCGCGCAGATCGTGCAGATCGTCAATTCCGACCTCGCGTTTTTTAGCAAGACCGGCACCAAGCTGTTCCAGCAGTCGATCTCGGGAGCGAGCGGGTTCTTCGGTTCCGTGGGCGCGACGAACTTCGTGTTCGACCCCAAAGCGTTCTACGACGCGCCGTCGCAGCGCTACTTCGTGATCGCGCTTGAGCTTGAGGAGGGCAGCACGACGAGCAAGATCCTTGTCGCGGTGTCCGACGACAGCAACCCCGCGGGCAACTGGTACAAGTACCGCATCGAGGCCAAGCAGAACATCGGCGGGGCCGACACGTGGCTGGACTATCCGGGATGGGCGGGAAACAAGGACGCGATCGTGTGCACGGGCAACCAGTTCACGTTCGCCGGCAGCCAGTTCAGGGGTGCCTCCGTCATCCTGATGAGCAAGGCCCCCATGCTCACCGGCGGCGCCCCGACGGTGACGTACTTCATCGACAACGGCTTTACGATTCAACCGGCCCGCACGTGGGATCCGACCAGCGACCGGATCTACGCGGCGAGCGAGTTGAACAACAACAGCCTGAAGCTGTACGCGATCACAAACCTGCTCTCGAGCCCCTTGATCACCACGATCTCGCTGACGGTTCCCACGTACTCGACCCCGAGCGGGCCTGCGCCCAGCACGGGCGGGAACGTGCTCGATGTGCTGCCGTTCCGCGTGATGAACGCGTACTTCCGCAACGGCAAGATGGTGTGCACGCACTCGATCGCGCGCCAGCCGGGCAGTCCGGACACGATGGTGCGCTGGTACCAGATCGCCACCAACGGCTGGCCGACTTCGGCGTCGAATCCCGCGCTGTCGCAGGCGGGCAACGTGCAGGCGCCCGCGGGTCAGAGCTACTTTATGCCGGCGGTCAATACGAACGTCTTGGGGGACATCTCGCTGGTGTTCACGCGCTCGAGCGCCTCGATTACGGCGGATGTGATGTACACCGGGCGCAAGGCGTCCGACCCTCCCGGCACGATGGGCGCCCCGCAGCGTCTGCAGAGCAGCTCCGGCAACTACGGGCTGTATCGGTGGGGGGACTTCTTCGACGTGTCGGTCGATCCCCTGGACAACACGCGCTTCTGGGGCACGGCGATGATCGCGCAAGGGGGCGTTTGGCAGTCCACGATCCACGACTGGCTGATCAGCATCCCTGGTTCGGGCGGCGGCGGCACCCAGGTGAACCCCACGGC
>CAYJMZ010000032.1:0-4375 GCA_964370995.1 uncultured Fimbriimonadaceae bacterium
CCCCCCCCCCGACCCCCCACCCCCGAACCCCGATCCCCGATCCCCGAACCCCGATCCCTTCCCCCTGATATGCTCTTCCCATGGACTCCTTGCGCGGGGCGGCGCTTCGGGCGGCGGAGGGGAGGCACGCCACGGCTGCGGAGATCGGGCGCGTGGCTGCGTTGACCTCCCCCGAGGCTGCCAGGTGGGCGTTCACGCAGTGGGGCCTTCGCGCTCGTGCGGCGGCCAAGTACGCCCGGGCTTCGGAGATGCTCTTCACCCGCGAGGCCTTGGAGCAGGCCACGCACGAGGTCGTGGCGCGCTACCGGGCGTCCCGCTTTCCGGCGGGCGCGGAGGTGGCGGATCTCACGTGCGGGATCGGCGGCGATCTGCTGGCGCTCGCCGCCCGCGGCCCCGCGGTGGGTTACGAGCTCGACACCGAGCGCGCGGCGTGCGCCCGGCACAACCTCGAGGTCTATGGCCTGACCGCCGAGGTGCACCTCGCGGACGGCCTCGCAGCCGCGCAGCGCCACCGCTACGCGATCGCCGATCCTGCGCGGCGTGTAGCAGGCCGCAGGACCCTCGACCCCACCCAGTTCGAACCCGATCCCAAGACCCTCGCAACCCTCATGCGGGGCATGGAACTCGCGGCTCTGAAGCTGTCGCCGATGCTGGAAGACAAGTACCTCGAGGCCCTCGGTGGAAGCGTGGAGTTCGTTACGCACGACGGGGAGTGCCGCGAGGCGTGCGTGTGGCTGGGCGCCGCCGCCGAGGCTGGGCGTTGGGCGGTCGATGCGGCATCCGGCGAGCGGTTGGCGGCGACTGAAATGTACGGCGCGGTCGACGATCCCGGCACCTACGTGTTCGAGGCCGATCCCGCCGCGATCCGCGCCCACGCCCTCGGAACCTTGGCCGGGGCGTTGGCCCTGGAGGCTTTGGGCGACTCCAACGGGTACCTCACGGGCGCCCAACCCGTGCAGAGTCCGTGGCTGCGCGCCTACGCCGTGCATGGCCACGGGGCGTGGGACCTCAAGAGGGTCGGCCGCCTGCTCGATGCCGGGGGATGGGGCACGCCCGTGGTCAAGGTGCGCGCGTGCCGCGTCGAACCCGAGACCACGCGGCGGGCCCTTCGACGAGACGGCCGCCCCGGCGCAATCGTGATCGCATACCCCGTGGGCAAGCAAATTCGGTTCTGCGTCGCCACGGCGGCCTCGTAGCGTTGTGTCTCACGATTCCCAATCAGGGTGCTGAAGAAGGGGCTTGCACCCTATGTTCTCGCGCCACGGACGTTTCCGATCCCGTGCCACCCTCATCTTGGGGGTGCGCTAGGTGAGAACTCTCGAAACTGGCGCACCCCCGACACGGGGGTGGCACGGGTGCGTCGGCCTTCTTCAGCACCCTGCTATGCACTCAGATTTGCCAATCGTGCGCAAGAACCCCCTCTCCCCCGGAGGTGCGAGGGGGGGGGCAGACTTCGAACCTGAAGTCGATTGCGAAGTTCGCGCCCTAATCCCCGCATTCTTGCCTGCCGATCTGAAGGTGGGATGAACCGAGGAATCTACGCGACGGCGGCCGGCATGTCTGCGATCCAGATGCAGATGGACGTGCTGACCCACAACTTGGCCAACGCGTCCACGAACGGCTTCAAGCAGGACGGACTCGCGTTCCAGGACAGTTTGGTCGTCGAGTTGCGCTCCGGAGGCGCCGCCATCGGTTCCATGGGCTACGGCCCCGATCGGAAGACCGCGTTCACGGACTTCGGCAGGGGCGCAATCACCCCGACGGGCAATCCGATGGACGTCGCGCTCTCAACCCAGCAGGGCTTTTTCGCCGTCCAGACGCCGCAGGGCACCCGCTACACCCGCAACGGGTCGTTCACCCTGGTGGACGGGGTGCTTTCCACGCAGCAGGGCCACCCCGTGCTCGACGATTCCGGCTCGACCATCGAAGTGGGCCAGGGGAAGTTGGACATCGGCACGAACGGCGAGGTCAAGGTCGACGGCGCAGCGGTTGCGACCCTCGGCGCCTACGACGGCACGTTCCGGCATCTGGGAAACAACCTGTACGAGGGGATTGGCGTCGAACCGCTCGAAACACTGGAGGTGCGCGTGGGGGCCTTGGAGGGCTCCAACGTGAATCCGATCGCCTCGATGGTGACCATGGTGGGCCTCCACCGCATTTTTGAACTCTCGCAACGCTCGATCACACAACAAGACGAATTGACACAACGCCTGATTCAGAGCCTTCAAGACCGATAACGCTGGACCCGCGCCCCTCAAAGGGCCGGGAAGCAAGCGGCCGCCAGGACGGTGAACCGCAAGAATGGTCTAGGAGGCGACGACACGAACCCACCGAGGAGATATCGCCGCCATGATTCGATCCCTTAGCACGGCCGGAACCGGCATGATGGCCCAGCAGTACAACCTGGACACCATCGCCAACAACCTGGCCAACGTCAACACGACCGCGTTCAAGCAGCAACGCGCAGAGTTCCAGGATATGATGTACCAAACACTATCTGTACCTGGCACTCCGTCGGGAACCAGCACCCGCCAGCCGGTCGGGGCGCAGGTGGGACTTGGCTCGATGTTCTCGGCGAGCTCGACGAACTTCGAGCAAGGGTCCTTGCAAGGCACCGGCAATCCGATGGACATTGCCGTGAACGGGCCGGGGTTCTTCCAGGTTCAGTTGCCGGACGGCACGACGGGCTACACGCGCGACGGGTCCTTCAAGACCGACGCCAACGGGCTTCTGGTCACGAGCCAGGGTTTCCCGGTGCAACCGAACATCACGGTGCCCGCCGGAACCACCACGCTTGCGATCACCTCCACGGGCCAGGTGTCGGCGTCGATCCCCGGGCAGAACGAGCCTCAGGACCTGGGCATCATCACGCTCGCGACGTTTGTGAACCCCGCGGGCTTGATGCGGCAGGGCCAGAACATCTACACCGCCACGGGGGCCAGCGGCGACGCACAGGCCTCGAACCCGGGCGAAAACGGCGCGGGCCAGCTCCAGGCGGGCTACCTCGAGGGCTCCAACGTGCAGATCGTCGAGGAGATGGTGCGCATGATCCTCGCACAGCGCGCCTACGAAATCAACTCGAAGGCCATTCAGACCGCCGACGACATGCTCCAGGTATTGAACGGGTTGAAGAGGTAGGCGATGCAGATCCTTGTGCTCTTGCCGACCCTCCTTCTTTCCTCCACGCCCGTCGACGTGCGGGTGGACGGCGACGGGTACCTGCGCTTTATCCGCGACGGACGCGTGGTGTACGCCAAGGCCGCGCCCCTCGTGGTTGCGGGCGGCAAGGTGTGCCACGCGGCAGGCCCCGCAGTGTTGCCGTCGATCTTCGCGCCGGACCGCGCCGAGTCGTTGTCCGTGGACCTCGAGGGCAACGTGTCGGCAGCGGTGGACGGCACCCGCACGGTGCTGGGCCGGCTGGTGCTCGCGCTGTTCCCCCCGAATGCGGCGCTGACGGCCTCACAGGGCTTGCTGGTCAGTGCGGACCGTCCGCGCGTGGGAGACCCTGGGGTCGAGGCCCACGGCGTGGTGCGGATGGAGGTCCCGGTCGCCACAACGCGGCCCACCAACACGCCGTCCGTCGCGAGGTCCGGCAAGGGCGTGGCGATCACGGTAGCCGCGTCGTCGCAGGTCACTTCAGAAGCGATCCTGCTCGGCGATGTGGCGCTTATCGAAGGGCCCGGTGAACTCGCGGGCCGGCTGGCGAAGGTCTCGCTCGGCGCAACGCCGCCGATCGGCGTGCCCCGCGTGCTCGACCGCGAACGAATTCTCGTCAGCCTCCGTGCGGCGAAGATCGAGACCGCGGACCTCGTGCTCAACGTTCCGCTAAGGGTCGAGGTGCGCCGCCGGTCTGGATCAGTGGCCCCCCAGGAGTTTGTGGACGCCGCGATCGCGTACGCCCGGGCCCAACTCGGCACGCAAGCGACGTTCAAGAGCCTGGACACGCTGCCGGACATGCCGGTGGCGCCGGGCAAGCGCGAATTGCGCTGCGAGGGCGTGCAGCAAAACGGCTCCACAGTGCAGGTGGTGGTGTCCGTGGTGATCGAGGGCCACCCGTCGCGCTCCCGGACGATCCGGCTGGGCGCCGATCTCGGCGAGGTCGCCGTGCGCCAGGGCGAGGCGGTGAAGCTGATCCTGCGCAGCGGCGGCGTCGTCATCGAGGTCACGGGATACGCCCGCAAGACCGCCTATTTGGGACAAAGCGTAGAGGTCGAGGTTCGAGGCGACCCGCGCACGACGCACACCGGGATCGTCACCGAACCCGGCGTGGTGGAGGTGAAGCTATGAGACGGCTAGCTGTGGCAATGGCATGGGGGTGCGCGGTTTGGGCCGCGGCTCAGAGTGCCGGCGGAGTGAACGAGCAGAACCCGGGTTC
>CAYJMZ010000032.1:4385-15427 GCA_964370995.1 uncultured Fimbriimonadaceae bacterium
TGTGGAATGCGACCAGTCGGAACTCGTTTATGGACCGCACGGCGCGACGAGCAGGCGACCTCCTGACCGTGTTGATTCGCGAGGTCTCCAGTTCGAGCATCGCGGCGAAGACCAGCACGAGCAAGACCGATTCCAACGTGATCACCAAGGCCCTGGGCCCGTTGCTCGGCGCCCTGATCCCCGCACTGTCCACCGGCGCCACCGGCAAGTCCGACGGCGACGGATCGACGACCCAAACGGGCAACCTCACCGCCCGCATGACGGTCGTGGTGAAGCAGGTGCTTCCCAACGGCAACCTCGTGATCGAGGGCACCCGGTGGGTTCGCGTGAACAAGGAAACCCAGGCGTTCACCCTCACCGGCATCGTGCGTCGCGACGACGTGCGCAGCGACAACACCGTATACAGCGAGAACGTCGCCGAGGCGGACATCAAGGCGAACGGCACCGGCGCGATCGCCGACCGACAGCGCAGGGGCATCCTCACGCGGCTGCTCGACTGGCTGTTCTAAGGAGACACCATGCGAACCCTTCTCCTTCTCCTCTCGTCATTCGCCCTCGCCGGCAACGTCGTGGCCCAGAATAAGGCCAAGGACCCTCCCGCCAAACCAGATCCCGCCGCAATGGCCGCAGCGCGCCGCTCCGAGCAACGCGCGGCGACGATTCGCGCCGAAGCCGAGGGCATGGAGGTCCGCATCAAGGACGTCGCCCGTTTCCGCGGCGTCCGCGCCAACCAGCTGTTCGGGTTTGGACTGGTGGTGGGCCTTGCCGGAAACGGGGACACGAAGAAAACCCCCTTCACCGCGACCCTGATCGCCAACGCGCTTAAGGAAGCCGGCACGACCGCCGATCCCTCGAGCTTTGGGCTCAAGAACGTCGCCGTGGTGTCGGTCACCGCCGAGCTCCCGCCGTTCGCCATGCCGGGCAACCGAATCTCCGTGACGGTTCAGTCGATCGGCGACGCGAAGACTCTGCAGGGCGGATCGCTGTTGCCGGCGCCGCTGTACCCCGCCGGCAGCAAGGAGACCGCGTACGTCGTGGCGTTCGGGGACCTCAGCATCGGCGGGTTCTCCGCAGAGAGCGGGGGCAGTTCGGTGTCGAAAAACCACCCGACCGTGGGTGTGATCCCCGAAGGCGGGTTTGTGGAGGCCAGCGTGCCGACGCAGATCGTGTTCGCCGACAACGCGATGTTCTTGGAGCTTCAGGATGCGGACTTCACGACCGCCGCGCGCCTCGCGGAGAAGCTGAGGAAGGACATGCCGCAGCTGCAGGCGTTCGCCATCGACGCGGGCTCCATCCGCATGACCCTTCCCGACGGCATGAGCCCCGTGCGGGCCATGGCGGAGATCGAGGCGATTCGGTTCTTCGCGGACACCGCGGCGATCATCGTCATCAACGAGCGGACCGGCACGATCGTGGTCGGCGGGAACGTGAAGATCGGGCCCGCGGTGATCGCCAAGGGCAGTCTGAACGTGCGCATCGACCGCGAAACCATCGTGAGCCAGCCCAACACGCCGCTCACGAACGGCCAGACGGTGGTGACCAACCAGACCACGGTGACCGCCGGGGAGGACACCGCCCAAGTGGCCATGGTGAACCCCACGACCACCGTTGCCGACCTCGCCAAGCTGCTCCAGACGCTGAAGGTCAGTCCGACCGACATGATTGCGATCTTCGAAGCACTGAAGGCTCAAGGCGCCCTGAAGGCGAGGATCAAGGTGCAGTGATGCGGATCGACCTCGCGATCAAGGCGGGCCTCGCCGTGAAGAACGCGGCCCCCGAACTTCAGAAGCTGAAGAAGGCCTCCGAACAGGTCGAGGCGATCTTCGTGCGGGACCTGCTGGCGGCCATGCGGCGCGGTGGCGGCGACAGTTTCGGCAAGGGCTTCGGCGCGACCGTGTACCGGGACATGTTCGACCAGGCGATGTCGGAGACGCTCTCGTCGCGCGGCGCGTTCGGCATCGGCGACCTGCTGTTCAAGCAGATGGGCAAGGGTGTCGTGGGCCAAGAGTGGACAAAGATTCTGATGGGCGATCAGGCGCGCGGCGTCGATCGGAAGGAGTGAGATGAAGACAAGAGAGTTGCAAACACACTGGTGGGATTGGCTGAGCACCTCGGAGCGACTCCTGCGCTCGCTGCACGAGCAAACCGCCGCCCTGACGTTGCGCGACGTCGCACGTGTGGAGCGAATCCAGCCCGAAGTGGACCAGATGCTCGACCGGATGCGCTCGATCGACGCGACCGCTGCGACGTGCGCCCAGAAGCTGGCCGCCGAGATGGGCACCGAGCCGTCTCTGCGAGGCTTGGTGCGCGTGCTTGAAAAGGCCGAAGCGCAGCAGGTTCAGTCGATCGCGAACCGCGTGACCGTGGCCGCGCGCAACGTGCAGCACGTGATCTCCAAGAACCAAACCCTGATCGAGAGCGAGATGACGCTGATCAACGGCACCCTCACGCTGATCGCGAAGGTTGCGACGGAGGCGCAAGGCCCCTACAAGCCCTCGGCTCACGCCGCCGTGCTTGTGGACCAGGCCGCATAGGAAAACCCCATGCCTTCCCCCTTTAACGGCATCAATATGGCGAGCCAGGCCCTGCGCGCGTTCCAGCAGCAGCAGGAGGTCGCGGGCTACAACATCGCCAACGTGAACACGCCGGGCTTCTCGAGGCAGTCGTCTCAATTGACCCAAACCCCCGCCGTCACGATCTACGGCGTGCACCCGTACACGATGGGCACGGGCGTGACGGTGGACAACGTCAACCGGATGCGCGACATGTTCCTCGAGGCCCGCATGCAGGGCGCCGCGGGCGATCTGAGCCGGTTTGACACCCTCACCTCGAACCTCATGCGCGTCGAACCGGTGCTGGTTGAGCCCGCCGGCAGCGGGGTCGCGGACGCGATGAACCGCTTCTTCGACTCCTGGTCCGCACTCGCAAGCAACGCGAACGACCCCGCCGCTCGCCTGGAAGTGCAGCTCTCGGGAAGCTCGCTCGCCTCGAAGATTCGGGCGACGTACGGACAACTCGAGCAACACGAGGCCGAAATCGACACCGAAATCTCGGGAACGATCAGCCAGATCAACGAGATTGCAGGCCGGATTGCGGGCCTCAACAAAGAGATTCAGGCCAAGGTCGGAACCGGGGTGATGCCGAACGACCTTCTGGACGCTCGGGACCTCGCGGTTCAGGACCTCAGCAAGTTGGTGGACGTGCGCACGGTGGCAGGGCGAAACGGCTCGATCAACGTGTATGTGGACCAGTTCTCGCTGGTGGAAGGAAGCTTTGCGCGGGAGGTGCCCTCCACGGTGGACGTGGCGAACTCCTCCTTCACGGTGGATGGTTTCACCTACCGCGTGCGCACCGGCAAGTTGGGCGGGGCGATGGCCGCCGCGGCCAACATCGGCTCGTACAAGTCGAGTCTGGACAACGTGGCGAACGCGCTGCGCACCGATGTGAACGCGCTTCACCAGTCCGGCACCAACAAACTCGGAAACACCGGCGTGAACTTCTTCAACGACGTGGTGCCGCCGGCGCTGCAGACGGGCGCGGCGGACTTTGACCTCAGCGCGGAAGTCGCGGGGAACATCGATGCGATCGCCGCAGGCGCGAGCGGCGCGGCGGGCGACGGTGGAATCGCCCTGGCGCTTTCGCGGCTTCGCGACACGCCCTCGGCGCTCCTCGGAGGGCGCTCGACCGTGCAGTACTTCCAAGACCTGGTGAGCGCCGTGGGTCGCGACAGCGCCTACTATCAGAACTCGCTGGACACCCAGAAGTCAATCGTGGGCCAGATCGAAAACCAGCGCCAGAGCATCAGCGGCGTGTCCCTCGACGACGAGATGGCCGACATGATGCGCTACCAACGGAGTTACCAAGCCGCGGCGAAAGCCCTCACGGTATTCGACCAAATGACCGATGATTTGATCAACATGCTTCGCCGATAGCACGCACCCTTGCCAGGGCCTCATGAGAATCAGCACCGGATACCAGTTCGACCAGTACAGCGCGCAGATCGCGTCCAGCCAGGCGCGGTACGTGCGCGCCCAGCTGCAGGTCGCCACCGGCAAGCGGATCAACGTGCCAAGCGACGACCCGGCGGGCACCGCGACGGTCCTGCACGTGCGCGCGCTGAAGTCCGCGGCAGCGCAGTACCAAACGAACGTCGTGCGCGCCAAGGGGGTTCTGGGATTCACCGAATCCGCGCTTGGCGAGGCCGCCACGATCGGTCGGCGCGCGTACGAACTCACGCTCCAAGGGGCGAACTCGATCACCAGCCAGACGGGCCGCGATGCCATGGTGACCGAAATCACGGAGATGCAGCGCCGCCTCGTGGACCTCGCGAACACGCAGGGCCCCCTGGGCGAGTACGTGTTCGGCGGCCAGAAGAACGACGCGCGCCCGTTCTCGGTGACCGGCACCACACTGACCTACAACGGTGACGCGGGGGCGATTCAGGTTGAAACCGGCCCGGTGGACACCCTCACGGTCAACACGCAGGGCAACCCTCTGTTCGTGGACGCGTACGCCGAACTCGAACAGCTCAAGATCGATTTGACGGGCGGCAACATCTCCGCCCTCAGCGGCCCCCGAATCGAGGGGATCCAGCGGGTCCTGAACAACGTCCAGCAGGAGCGGGGGGTCGTCGGGTCCAAACTCCGCACGGTGGATGAGTTGACCTTGCGCTACCAGCGCATGCAGGACGACTTCGCCAAGCATATTTCCGATGTCGAGGAAGTGGACATCGATCAGGCAATCACGCAGTACCGCCAGGCCGAAGTGGCCTACCAGGCGGCGCTCCAAGTGGCGAGCCAGGGATTCAGGCTCAGCCTCATGGACTTCATCCAATAAGGAACCAATGAGCACACTTGAATCCCGTTTCGGCACCGTTGACTACCAGGACGGAGATGTCCTGCACTTCCCCGATGGCCTCGTCGGCTTTGTGTCTCTCACGCGCTTTCTGCTGCTCGAGCACAAACCGGGGAGCGTGTTTCGCTGGCTCCAGTCGGTGGACGATCCCGGCGTGGCGTTCCTGGTGGCCGATCCGTTCCACTACGTTGCCGACTACGCTCCCGTGATCGCCGATGCGGCTCTTGCCATGTTGGGTTTGACGCCGGACACGGTGACCCTCACCTACGTCACGGCCACGATCCCCCACGGGCGGCCCGACGACATGACGGTGAACCTTGCCGGTCCCATCGTGATAAATGCCGAGACCGGAACGGGTCGCCAACTCGTTTTGGACCACGAGGCGTATACTACGCAGCATCGGGTGTTCCCGACTGCCGACAAGCAAGGCGTCGACGCCGCGGCCTAGGGAATCTCGTTCCTGCGGTTCTGGTGCCGGCGGTCCCGACCAGCCGAGGCCATGGAGGGCGCAAAGCATGCTGGTGCTCACGCGAAAAATACAACAGAGCATTATCATAGGCGACGACGTCGAAATTGTGGTTCTTGAGGTGCGCGGCGAGCAGGTGCGCCTTGGGATCCGCGCGCCCAAGAACGTCACGGTGCACCGCAAGGAGATCTACGATCAGATCCAAGAGGAGAACCGCGGAGCTGCGGACGTGCGCCCAGAGGACGTTCCTGACTGATCGCCGCATGGACTCGCGTCTCCTGCTCGCGGCACTTTGTGGCGGGCTGCAGTTCTTCGCCTGCGTGGCGACCGCGTTGCTTCTTGGGTTTCTCCCCGCATGGAGCGACCGTTCCGCGTGGTTGCTGGTGGTCGCCCTGCCCGCTCTGGCAGCGGCGCTCTTGCCGCTCATCGCCCTTGTGAGGCCCGACGTGTTCGCGGTCGGGAGGTTGGCGTTTCCGCTGAATCTGACGCTCCCCATCGTGCACGGGGCCCTGATGATCGCGGTGGCGGTGTTGATGTTCACGATGAAGGTGCGCATGATGGCGGTTCCCGAGCGCCTTGCGGTCCTGGGCACGTGGATCGAGCCCAAGGTGTGGCTTGTCGCCGTCGGGATGCAGGTTGTCGTTCTCTCCGTGGGGGTGGGCGTGCGCCGCCGCGCGGGTCGGTAGAATCGGGGCCCATGCAACTGCACTTCGGACTGGAGCGGTGCGCGGCGCAGTGGCCTTGCGCCGTGGGTTGTGTGGGCACGTTCGACGGGGTCCACATGGGGCACCGCGAGGTGATCCAAACCGCCGTGCTCGCCGCGCGGAGGGAGGGTGCTCCCTGCGTTCTGGTCACGTTCGACAGGCACCCCGCGGCTCTGTTGGCGCCGGACCGCTGCCCCCCATCGCTGGCCAGCCTGTCCACCAACCTCCGCTGCGTCCGTGAGGCAGGGGTCGACGTTGCGGTGGTGCTCGCGTTCGACGCGGCGCTCAGCACCCTGTCCGCCCGTGAGTTCCTCGACCAGGTGCTTTGCGGCGCCCTGAAGGTGGGCCGGATGGTGGTCGGACACGATTTTGCCTTTGGGCGCGGCCGCGAGGGCACCGCGGCGTGGCTCCAAGAGCGCATTCCCACCGAGGTCGTACCGCCGCTCGAGGTGGGTGGCCAGCGCGTGAGCAGCAGCGCGATCCGCGACGCGGTTGCGCGGGGCGACGTCGAGGGTGCTTCGACCCTCCTGGGGAGGGCGTTCGCTGTCGAAGGGGTTGTGGTGCCGGGGCGGCGCGTGGGCCGAACCCTGGGCTATCCCACGGTGAACCTCGCGCCTTTCGGCCTCCAGGTGCAGCCTGCCGACGGCGTTTACGCGGGCCTGTGCGACACCCCTCTGGGCACGTTCAAGGCCGCGGTCTCGATCGGCCTGCGCCCTGCGGTTGACGGGGCCCAGCGAACGATCGAGGCCTTTCTCCTCGACTATCCGGGTGAGAGCCTCTACGGTCGGTCGGTGGTCCTGCAACTGGTGCGCCGTTTGAGGGACTACCTGGCGTTCGAAACCGTCGAGGCGCTCGTCGAGCAGATCTCGCGCGACGTTCAGCGCGTGGCGCAAGGAGTATAGCGATGCGGAGTTCTCACCGATGGTTGCTGGGGATCGGGGCGGTGCTGGTGATCGTGGGCGTTCCCGTGCTGAAGGTGTATCCGGGCCCCAGCGATGCCGAGCGCATCGACGCGGCCCTCGAGACGTCGCTCAAGGCCAGTCGGGAGGGGCGCCCGGGCGGCGTGCTCGAGTACCTGACCGACCAGTTCCAGATCAACGACCAGAGCGTGGGCACCCGCCGCGAGATCGGGGTCGCGATCCGCAACAGCAAGCCGGTGGTCGAGGTCGAGAACCGCACTCCCGAGGTGTTCGGGGACGAGGCGAAGATCGTGTCGCCGGTGCGCGTCAAGGTCGACTTCATGGGCCAGCCTGTGGACCAGCGGATGGACGGGGTGACGATCCTGTTCAAGCGCGAGCCAACCCGCGCGTTCCTCGTTCTTCCAACCTCCACGTGGCGGATCGACAAGGTGTATCTGCCCGAGGGGGTCGCCGTGCCGTGGAATTTGGGAAACTGATGGTCATGGGTCCGATTTGGGCCGTACCTGCAACTCTGGTATCATAGCCGGCAGTTCCCCTACGGGAATGGCGGTTCTCAACGCCGCTCACTCAGGAGGTGAAAAGATGAAAAAGTGGATGACCCTGTTCTTTGCAGGAATTCTCGCGTCTTCCGTGATGCTCGGCTGTTCGAAGCCGGACGAGGGAACAACGACTCCCCCGGTTGATGGAGCCAAGGCTCCGACCGCCCAGGAACCGGCGACCCCCGATGCCGCCGTTCCGCCTGCGACCGACGACGCCGCCGCGCCTCCGGCCGACGGTGCTACGCCTCCGGCCGACGGTGCTACGCCTCCGGCTGCGCCTCCGGCGGCTGGCGGCTAACTCCCGCGTCTGACGCAAGAAGGGGATGTCGACTTCGGTCGGCACCCCCTTTTTTTGTGTGGCCCGGTCAGGCGCCGTGGGCCACTAAGGCCCGCAGCGTGGCTAGGTTGGCCGCGTGCTCCTCTTCGGCATTCGGGGTTTCAAGAAGGATCGGCACGTATTCGAGTCGCGGGTCGTTGACCAGGCACCGAAAGGCCTCGGCGCCGAGGCACCCCTGGCCGATGGCCTCGTGGC
Source organism: uncultured Fimbriimonadaceae bacterium (assembly GCA_964370995.1). GTDB lineage: Bacteria > Armatimonadota > Fimbriimonadia > Fimbriimonadales > Fimbriimonadaceae > JAMLGR01. Next base: position 12,401 of record CAYJMZ010000032.1, read on the forward strand.
GATCGACCTTGGACCCGAGCTCCTTCTTGCTGTCGTTGCAGTGCACGACCTTGAGGCGATCAAAGCCCACGAGGCGCTCGAACTCGCCCATGGTGTGCGCGTACGTCTCGGGCGTGCGCAGGTCGTATCCCGCGACGAACACGTGGCACGTGTCGAGGCACACCCCGAGCCTAGGGTGTCCGCCCGCCAGCTCGAGGATTGCCGCGAGGTGTTCGAAGCGCCAGTTGAGGTCGGTGCCCTGTCCGGCGGTGGTCTCCATGCACAGGGTCACCGAGTCGGGGGTCTCGTCGAGCAGGCGGCGTGCGGCTTCGGCCACGCCTCGGAGCCCCGAGTCCTCGCCCGCGCCTCTGTGGGCGCCCATGTGCGACACCACGAACCCGATTCCATACCGCGCGCATCGCTCGATCTCGTCCTTCAGGGCGCGGCAGCTCTTGGCGGCCAACTCCTCGTCGGGCGCGCAGAGGTTGACGAGGTAGCTGTCGTGGCTGACCACGCACTCGATCCCCGTCTCGACGCGCGCGGCCTCGAAGTCCGCCACCCGCTCGTCGGGCACCGGCGCGCAGTACCATTGGCGTGGGCTGGTGGTGAACACCTGCACCGCGTCGCACCCGATCGCCTTGCCGGACCTCAACCCATTGCCCACCCCGCCCTTGATGGGCATGTGGGCGCCCAAAAGCCGCGCTGCCATGCCCGGCAGGTTACCGGGTTGGTCGGTTGGTGGGTTGTGGGCCCCTTTGGGAGTGCGCGAGCGCCCTAGAAGCCGCCGCCGAAGCTGAGGCCGAGGCTGCCGCTGCCGCCGAAGCCGCTCCAGGAGAAACCGCCGCCGATGCCGCTGTTGCGGTTCCCATTATCGGCCAAGCGGCGTGTCAAAGCCAACTCGGTCGGCCGCTCGAGGCGGATTCGGGTATCAACAAGGGAATGGGTCAGTGGTTGCCGTGCTTCAAAGCCTACGATGTCCGCGGCAAAGTGCCGTCGGAGCTGAACCCCGAGATTGCGTATGCGATCGGCCGTGCGTACGCCGACCAAACCGGCGCCTCCCGCGTGTGCGTCGGCTACGACATCCGGTTGTCGGGCCCTGAGCTGGCGGAGAGCCTGGCGCGCGGACTCAGGGACGGCGGGGTCGATGTGGTTCGGCTTGGCATGGTGGGTACCGAGATGGTGTACTTCGCCACAGCGCATTACCGTTTCGACGGCGGGATCATGATCACCGCCAGCCACAACCCTCCCGAGTACAACGGCATGAAGATGGTGCGTTCCGAAAGCCGCCCCATCAGCTCGGACACAGGGTTGCTCGACATCGAACGGCGCGCCAGCGAGGGGCGGTGGGAGCGCCACGGCAGCGGCACGGTGGAGGATCTGGACTGTTACGAGGCGTTCGTCGCCCACCTGCTCGCCGTGGCCGGCCAGGGGCTGGGCCCGCTTCGTGTGCTCGCCGACCCGGGCAACGGTGCCGCAGGACCGGCGCTGGACGCCCTGCTGCCGCACCTCCCGCTGAACGTGGAGATGCTGCGCGCCGAGCCTGACGGGCGGTTCCCGAACGGGGTGCCCAACCCCATTCTCGAGGCATCGCGCGCCCCGACGCAGCGCAGGCTCAGGGAAGCCGCAGCCAAAGGACAGCCGTTCGCGTTCGGGGTCGCGTGGGATGGCGACTACGATCGCTGCTTCTTCTTCGACGGCGACGGGGCGTTCATCGAGGGCTACTACATCGTGGGTCTGCTCGCCCAGGCGTTGCTCGTCGAGAATCCGAACCAGACCATCATCTACGATCCGCGGCTGATGTGGAACACGCTCGACATCGTGGCGGAGTTGGGCGGGCGCGCGGTGGTGTGCAAGAGCGGCCACGCGTTCATCAAGGAGAAAATGCGCGCCGAGGACGCATCGTACGGCGGCGAGATGAGCGCGCACCACTACTTCAAGAGCCACTGGTACTGCGACAGCGGCATGATCCCGTTCCTGCTGATCGCCAAGTTGGTGTCGGCGAGCGGCCGCACGTTGGCCGAGCTCGTGGGCAAGATGATCCGCAACTATCCCTGCAGCGGCGAGGTCAACTCGGTGGTGGACGACGTGCCCACGGTGCTCACGAGGGTTGAAGGACACTATCCAGGTGCCGAAGTCGACCGGCTCGACGGCCTCAGCATGACGTTTGACAAGTGGCGGTTCAATCTGCGCGGCTCAAACACCGAGCCCGTCATCCGACTCAACGTCGAAACCCGGGGCGACCCCGAGTTGATGCGGCAAAAAACAGACGAGTTGCTGGCACTGATCCGGGCAACCCCGTAGTATTCTAGGGGAAGGAGGTTCGTCCCGGCACCCGATGATACAGGTGGGAGCTATGCTGCGGCGCGCGTTTACATTAGTCGAACTGATGGTGGTGGTTGCGATCATCTCCATCCTCATGACCATTGCGGCTCCCGTGATGGTCAAGGTGCGCGGTGCCGCCTACCAATTCGCAGCGGTGCAGTCGATCCGTGGGCTGATGCTCGCCACCAACATGTACGCGGGCGACAACGACGAGACGTATCCGATCGCTGTGTACAACACCCCAACCGGGCTCATGACATGGTTCGGCGCCCAGCGGGAAGACGGCACCTTCGATCCCAAGCGCGGGCTGCTGTCCAACTACTCCAACGGCCGTCCCGCCGAGGATCGGTCGTTCAAGGCGAAGGAGTACCTCGGCGATCAGTCGGGTTTCGGCTACAACTGGGGCTACGTCGGCAGCGATTTCAACGTCACGGGCGACTACCGGGGGTTTCCGAACTGCATCAATCCCGCGCGCATGAGTGAGATCGAGCGGCCGAGCGATGTGGTCGCGTTCTCCACCAGCGCGTATTTCTTCGCGCCCTGGCAAGAAGGTGGGGATTCGCAGATCTACGATTTTGGGTTCATCGATCCGCCGAAATACTGGAACGGCAAACCGAACGTGCACTTCCGTTTCGGGGAGCTGCCGCTCGTGGACGTCCAGGCGCAGAAGGTGACTCCGCGCGGACAGGCGATCTTCTTGTTCCTCGACGGCTCGGTGCGCACGAT